>NZ_JBLXDN010000004.1:0-181305 GCF_048264025.1 Nitrincola sp. | reverse complement strand
ATTCTTCATAGGACTCGCCTCTCTTTACTCAGATGCCGGTTTGCTTTCTCTACAGATTAAGCATGGCACATTGTTAGAGGGGCGGGTCCATCTTATTTCCTACAAATACATTACCGTGTAGGAGCTCACTCTGTGAGCGAACCCCACCAAATCGCCCGCAGAGCGGGCTCCTACAATGTCGCGAATAATGCACACCCTCAAATAACACCCTTAGCTTTAAGATCAGCCAACGTCTGAGCATCTAGCCCAAGATGGCTACGCAAAATAGCCTCCGTATGCTCTCCGAGCATTGGCGGTGCGGTGGGGGCATTCAGTGCTTCGCCGTTAAAGCGGATAGGGTTGCTGACCAGACTGACTTCACCATCCTCAGGATGCGAGCGGGTGATTTTCAGGCCGCGATGTTTCACCTGTGGATCATCAAACACCCGATCCAGGGTATTGATCGGCCCACAAGGCACACCCACCTGCTCCAGCGACACCAGCCACTCATCGGTGGTTTTCTGACGCATAGGCTCAAGTAACAGCGGAATTAATTCACTACGATGCTGTACGCGCAAGGCATTGCTGGCAAAACGTGGATCACCGGCTAAAGCCGCACAACCCGCGGTTTCACAAAAACGCCGGAACTGGCCATCATTTCCCACGGCCAGAATAATATGGCCATCAGCCGTTGCAAACGCCTGATAGGGCACAATATTCGGATGGGCATTGCCTAACCGCTGCGGCACATCGCCAGAGGTCAGGTAATTGAGTGCCTGATTGGCCAGTACCCCCACCTGCACATCCAGCAGCGCCAGATCGATATAGGTGCCCTCACCGGTGCGTTGACGCTGCAGCAAGGCTGCCATAATGGCATTAGCCGCGTACATACCGGTAAAAATATCGGCAAAGGCTACACCGACCTTTACCGGGCCACCACCCACTTCAGAGTCAGGCTGACCGGTCAGGCTCATCAAGCCCCCCATACCCTGAATCATAAAGTCATAACCGGCACGCTGTGCGTAGGGCCCGTCCTGCCCAAAACCGGTAATGGAGCAATAGATCAGATCAGGCTTGATCGCTTTTAGCGAATCATAATCCAGGTGGTACTTTTTCAGACCACCGACCTTGAAGTTCTCCAGCACCACATCACAAGACGCTACCAGCTGATGCAGCAGCGCCTGGCCGTCGGCACTGGCCATATCGATAGTTACCGACTGTTTGCCGCGGTTTGCTCCCAGGTAATACGCCGCTTCATGCGACTTATCCAACCAGGGCGGCCCCCAGCGACGGGTATCATCACCTTCACCTGGACGCTCGATTTTGATCACTTCAGCCCCGAGATCGGCCAACTGCTGGCTGCACCAGGGGCCGGCCAGAATACGGGACAAGTCCAGTACTCTGACACCCTGTAAGGGTTGTGCCGGCATATTACTTACCTCGTCAGTGGGTGATCAGAAAAACGCCTGAATACCGGTTTGTGCGCGGCCCAGAATCAGACCATGCACATCGTGAGTCCCTTCATAGGTATTCACCGATTCCAGGTTCACCATATGGCGCATCACACCGTACTCATCGGATACACCGTTACCACCATGCATATCACGGGCAACGCGGGCAATATCCAGCGCTTTACCGCAGTTGTTACGCTTGACCATAGAGATCATTTCCGGCGCCCAGTTACCTTCATCCATCAGACGACCTACCTGCAATACTGCCTGCAGACCTAGGGTAATTTCGGTTTGCATATTGGTCAGCTTCATCTGAATCAGCTGCGTAGCCGCCAGCGGACGACCAAACTGCTTGCGATCCAGGGTGTACTGACGTGCCGCATGCCAGCAGAACTCCGCCGCACCCAACACGCCCCAGGCAATACCAAAGCGGGCTTTGTTCAGACAGCCGAACGGGCCCGACAGACCGGTAGCACCAGGCAGCAGATTTTCTTCGGGAACAAAGGCGTTATCCAGGACGATTTCGCCAGTAATAGACGCACGCAGAGACAATTTACCGCTGATTTTCGGTGTACTGAAGCCTTCGGTACCACGCTCAACAATAAAGCCTTTGATCTTGCCCTCATGCGCATCTGATTTAGCCCAAACCACAGCGATATCGGCAATCGGGCTATTAGTGATCCACATTTTCTGGCCGCTGAGCAGATAACCACCATCAACTTTACGGGCACGGGTAATCATCGAACCGGGATCAGAACCATGATCCGGTTCAGTCAGACCAAAACAGCCAATCAGTTCAGCGGTTGCCAGTTTCGGCAGATATTTCTGCTTCTGCTCTTCACTGCCATAGGCTTCGATTGGATGCATAACTAATGAAGACTGCACGCTCATTGCTGAACGGTAACCGGAATCCACGCGCTCTACTTCACGGGCAATCAAACCATAAGACACACTGTTCACACCGGCGCCGCCATAGACTTCAGCAACGGTTGGGCCCAACAGACCCATTTCGCCCATTTCAGTCATAATCTCTTGATCAAAACGCTCTTCACGTGCCGCACTCAGCACACGCGGCTGAAGTTTCTCCTGACAATAGGCGCGCGCGGCGTCCTGAATCTGACGCTCATCATCAGTTAACTGCTGCTCGAAAAAAAACGGGTCATCCCACTGGAACGAAATCATTGTTTGCGCCTCCGCGATAATTGTAATGTGGCAAAGCCATTTCTTATATTTATTATAATAAATAGGAGAAATCAAGTAATTCTATTTTCCATCCGTATCACAGCCTCCTGTAATTCTGGTTAAGAACCACGCCAAGCCAGTAACGTCGGGGTGTGCGCTCAGCTTTGCGGCTGTGATAAGATTCACTTATCTTTGTATCAACAAGCTGTATTATGGCAGGCTTACAAGATTTCAGGGCGGGATATGCAAAAATCAGACAGATCGGTTTGGGAAATGCGCCGCATTTGGCTGGTGGGCTTTCTGCTGCTGCCATTTTTACTGGCACTGACCGCCTGGTTGGGCTTCAGCCATGCCAGGGAGCAGGCCCTGCAACAAGCGGATGAACGCCTTAACCTCTACGCCAGCAGTTTTGAAGGTGCGATCAACAAGTATGATTACCTGCCCTGGATGATTGCGCAGACACCGGATGTTAAGCGACTGTTAGACCAGCCTGATACGCCCCTGACCAACAATATTAATGCGTTTCTGGCACGTACGCGCAGCACCTCACTGGCTGATGAAATCTACTTGATGGATGCTCAGGGGCTGACACTGGCATCCAGTAACTACCAGGAGGCCGAAAGTTTTATTGGCAATAACTACCGCTTCCGTCCTTACTTCAGTGACGCAATCCGCTCCGGCTATGGCGAATTTTTTGCCATAGGCACGACCACCGGACTGCCCGGTTACTTTTTATCTGAGCGTGTCAGCAGCCTAAGCGAAGAGCACCAGGGTGTCGCGGTAGTGAAGGTGGATCTGGAGCCGCTGCAGGCTGACTGGCAATTAGCGGCTGAGAAGGTGTTTGTCTCCGATACTAACAACATCATCGTCCTCTCCAGCCATCCGGAATGGAAATACCGCTATATTGATGCCCTTTCAGATAACCAGTTGGATGACATCCGCCGCAATCGGCAATTCGATGCCATCGAGCTCAAACCGCTGGGCGTTAAACGCAGCCATTACTTTCAGGTCATGCCGGAAGCGGATGGTGAAACAGCCGGGTATTTAAACAAAACCCTGGAACTGTCCCGTCCCGGCTGGTCAATTCATTACCTGGTTCCAGTACTTCCTCTTTACCAGTTCGCCTTTCTGACTGCCGGGCTGGTACTGATTCTGTATATTCTCTGTATCACGGGCGTGCTGTGGATGCGTGAGCGTAGCCGACGGGCGCAAGCCGCCTTAAGCGCCGAACAGCGTTTGCGCGCCCTGAATGACAGTCTGGAGGATCAGGTGATGGATCGTACCGCTGAGCTGGAAAAACGCACCTCCGAGCTGCAGCGCATTCAGCGGGAATTAGTACAATCAGAAAAACTTGCGGCACTGGGCATCATGGCCGCCGGACTATCACACGAACTAAATCAGCCACTTACCGCCGTACGTACCTATGCCGCATCAGGCCGCAAGCTGTTAACACGAGCCCTTTATGAACAGGTGGATACAGCGCTGGATAAAATCATGACCCTGACCAGTCGCATGAGCAATATCACCTCACAGCTGAAAGTGTTTGTGCGTCAAGCACCGGCACAGTTCCAACCGGTGGACTGGTCAGCGCGTATCGATTTTGTGTTGGAAATGCTGGAGCATCGCATTAACCAACAACAGGTCGCCATTCAATCTGACTATCCACCACAGGCTCTGATTCGTGCCGATGATGCCCGTATCGAACAGATACTGGTCAACCTGCTTAGCAACGCCCTCGATGCCGTGTCCTCGACCTCGGAACCACAAGTGAGCATACGCCTGAGAGAGAAAAATGGCGGCTGGCGACTGCAGGTAGAAGACAATGGTCCGGGATTTGCGCCTGAACAGATCAAGCATTTGTTCGAGCCCTTTTATTCGACTAAAAACGTTGGCCAGGGCATGGGGCTCGGGTTATTTATCTGCTACGGACTGATACAGGACCTGGGCGGCAGCATTCGGGCAGAATGCCCCGCTGAAGGCGGTGCACGTTTTGAAGTCTGGCTCCCACTCTCTGAACAAAAGGTAACTGCCGCATGACGCATACAGAATGCAATCAAGTACTCTTGGTGGATGACGATCCCGCCGTGCTCGAAGCGACCCGGCAATGGCTGGAGTTGTCTGACATTCAGGTAACCACCCTGAACGACCCCCTGGCTGCAGAAGAAGTCATCAATGCCGATTTTCCCGGCGTACTGGTGTCCGATATTCGTATGCCAGGCATCAGCGGCACCGAGCTTATGGCCCGGGTCCATGCTAAAGCCCCGGAACTCCCGACGATTTTGATCACCGGGCATGGCGATATTCCCATGGCAGTCGAAGCGATGCGTAACGGTGCCTGGGACTTTCTGGAAAAGCCCTTTGATCCCGAACGGCTTGAAGACATTATTCGCAAGGCCCTGATCACCCGCTCACTGCAACTGGAAAACCTTCGCCTACGTGCGGCCATGCATGATCCGGTCAATAAGCGCTTGCTAGGTAACAGTCAGGCAATGGTGACCCTGCGCCAGCAGGTGCAACGCTTAGCAAAAGTTCAGGCCAATATCCTGATACATGGTGAAACCGGTGCTGGCAAGGAAGCCGTGGCACTGTCTCTGCATGAATGTAGCTCACGTGCACACAAGCCCTTTGTCGCGATTAACTGCGGGGCGCTGACACATGAGCTGGTGGAGTCAGAATTGTTCGGTCATCGCAAAGGCGCCTTTACTGGCGCATTGGAATCGCGTGAAGGCAAACTGGAACTGGCCAGTGGCGGCACTCTGTTCCTGGATGAAATCGAATCCATGCCACTACCGGTACAGATCAAATTATTACGTGCCATTCAGGAGCAGAAGATTGAACGCATCGGCAGCAACCAACTCATCGACCTGGATCTGATTATTATCTCAGCCACCAAAATCGATCTGCTAAAACTGTCAGAACAAGGCCAATTTCGCGAGGATCTCTATTACCGGCTGGCAGTTGCGGAACTGAATATTCCTCCATTACGTGAGCGCCAGGAAGATATCCTGTTACTGTTTAAACACTTTATTTACCAGGCCGCGGAAGTACATGACCTTGAGATAGAAGCCCCCGATGCAGCCTACACTCAGACACTGCTGCATAATCCATGGCGAGGTAATGTTCGCGAACTGCGTAACAAGGCCACCCGCTATGCGCTTGGACTGGAAACCCAAGCCACGGAACAACAGTCTGCGGATACGCCTGTAGGTCTTGCCGCACAGCTGGAAGACTATGAACGTAACTTGATTCGTGACTCACTTATTCGCCAGCAGGGTAATATTCAAAAGGTTATGGATGAGCTACAACTTCCCCGCCGTACACTGAATCAAAAAATGCTACGTTTGGGTCTTCAACGCGATGCACTCAAGAGTATCAGTGATGATAACCCCTGACGGCTAACAAGCAGACTGCAGAGTACGAATCGGCACGAATACGCCGAAGCACCCATATCCATAGGCAACTTTTGGCTCACTAACAGGCTATTTAACCCAAGCAACGCTATTACCAGCCTCTCAAACCCACGCCCATCAGGCATCTACGAAATTTGGCACGTTTTCTGCTAAACGTAAGAGTTGTAAACCTAAACAAACATAATAAAGATTAGGCAATTTCCAAAAACACACTCTACACTCAAGCTACCTGTGAACATCAAAATCACACTGTGATGATGTGGGTGAGTTTTATAAAAATAACCAAGGAGAAACACTATGCGCCGCATTGGCCTTGCATTACTAATGTCTGCAACCCTGGCAGTTCCTGCCGTACATGCTCAACAAAACCTCTCGATCGCTACTGGTGGTACCGGTGGTGTTTACTACCCTATTGGCGGCGGTCTGGCTGAGATGATCGGTCAACACATCGATGGTTATTCAGCGGTAGCTGAAGTTACTGGCGCGTCTGTCGAAAACATGGGGTTGATCCACCGTGAAGATTCAGATTTAGCTATCGCTCTGGCTGATACGGTTTATCAAGCCTATCACGGCACCGGCGCTTTCGAAGGCCGTCAGGTTGAGGATGTTCGCGCTATCGCATCGGTATACCCTAACGCTGTGCAGATCGTTACGCTGCAGGGCTCTGGCATCAACTCACTGGCTGACCTGAAAGGCAAGCGCGTATCCGTCGGTGCACCGGGCAGTGGTACCGAGGTTAACGCCCGTGCTGTCCTGGAATCGAATGGTATCAGTTATGATGACTTTACCGTACAGCGTCTGAACTTCAACGAAACCGCTGATGCTCTGCGAGACAATGACATAGATGCCGGTTTCTGGAGTGTTGGCCCACCAACCAGCTCCATCCTCAGCCTGGCTAACAGCCGTGATATTCAACTGCTTTCTCTGACCGAAGAAGAAGTTCAGAATGCCATGAGCGCAGAAGCGGTTTTCGCACCTTATCAGCTGGCTGCCAACCTGTACGAAGGTATGGATGCACCGGCGAATACTGTCGGGATCCCCAACGTGTTGACTGTTAATGCCGCCATGTCGGAAGAACTCGCCTACCAGATCACCAAGGTGCTGTTTGAAAAAATAGACGAACTGCGTGCAATACACCCTGCCGCTAACGACACGACTGTCGAATTCAGCATGGGTTCAACGCCAATTCCTATGCATCCTGGTGCACTGCGCTATTACGAAGAAGTGGGTGCTGACATCCCTGACCGTCTACGCGAGTAAGGATAAATCATGCCTCAGGGTCAGTTAATGTTGCTTTCCCTGGTTCTGCTGCTGTTGGCCTTGCCCGCAGCAGCAGAACAACAACCCGTTTACACACTGGAAATCAGCAATAGCAAGCAACAGCTCCTGACCCGCTTTCCAGTTCATCAGGGCCGTTGGTGCATGCACTGGAAACATTCGGTAACGGGCATTGCCGTTCAGGATTGCTACCGTACTGATAACCAGCAAATGCTGTTAGACCATTCCTGGCAGCCTGACTTTGCGGCAGGTCTGGGACACTTTGAAGGTCGTGGTACTCTGAGCAGCCACCCACAGGGGGGCTACCTGATTGAAGACATAGATGAACCAGTTGCAGAAAACCGTTTCTGGTTACGTGTGGGTGCTGAAAATGTAGGCCATACCCTAGTCAGTGCCGACAAACAATTAAATCTGAGCAAACTGGCTGCAGGACAACGTCTGCAACTCCAGCTTGTAACCGATGTACAACCTGACAATTAAAACCCATAACAAAAAACAGCCAGACATCCGGCCGGAGTGACATGCATGACGGATAGCAAAAGCGCGGTACCTTCACTGGATACCATTAGTTTCCCCAAAGATTCCGGGCCGCGTCCGGTACTTTGGCTAATCACCTTCATTGCGATTGGCCTCTCCCTATTTCAGCTTTACAGTTCGGGCATACAGCCACTCGGGCTTTTCTACCAGCGTGGTATTCACCTTGCTCTGGTACTGATGCTGACCTTTTTAATTTTTCCACCCCTGAGCAAACGTAACCGCGGCCCTTTCCTCTGGTTGATCGATATCGTCTTCTTCGCTGCGGCGGCCTATTCTGGCTTTTATCTGGTCTTTTATCTGGATGAAATCATCAATCGTGCCGGTTTCTGGTCACAGACGGATATTGTCGTAGCCTGCATAACCACAGTAGTCGTACTGGAAGCCAGTCGTCGTGCTGTAGGTTTTGGTCTGACCCTGATAGGTATTGTCGCCATAATCTATGCTCTTGCAGGGGCACGCGGTGAGCTGCCTTGGTTAGGTGAGTGGCTACCCGGCATCCTTAATCACCGGGGCTACACACTAGACCGTATTGCTGGCCAGCTGTATCTGGGCCAGGAAGGTATTTTTGGTCTCCCGCTGGGGGTTGCCGCCACCTTTGTGTTTATCTTCGTGTTATTTGGTGCGTTTCTGGAAGTTACCGGTGCAGGTAAGTTCTTTATTGACCTGGCGTTTGCCGGTACAGGACGTCAGCGCGGAGGACCGGCTAAAGCCGCAGTACTGGCATCAGCCAGCATGGGTTCGATCTCGGGGAGTTCGATTGCCAACGTGGTTACCACCGGTGCTTTCACCATTCCGCTAATGAAGCGCCTGGGCTACAAACCCGCACAGGCTGGGGGCATTGAAGCCGCCGCCAGTACCGGTGGCCAGATTATGCCACCGCTAATGGGGGCCGGTGCCTTCCTGATAGCGGAATACACCCGCGTACCCTATGTTGAAATCATAAAAGTCAGTGTGTTTCCGGCGCTGCTTTACTTCGCTACTGTCTATCTGTTTGTGCATATTATTGCGATCAAACAGGGCATGCACGGCATGGCCAAAAGTGAATTGCCGGTGCTGCGTGAAGTCATGAACCGTGGCTGGTTCTTCCTGCTTCCCTTGATCATGCTAGTGTATTTGCTGGTGACCGGCATTTCTCCCATGCGCGTGGGCTTCTATGCGGTAATGGGTATTATCGTGATCGCTGGCCTGAATGGACTATACCTGGCCTTCAAACGTGGCCAACAGAACAACAATTTATCTCAGGAACTGGTCGAAACAGCCAAATCCGGCGGACACAAAATGATGCTGGGTCTGGAGCTGGGTGCACGCAATGCAGTCTCCGTCAGTGTCGCCTGTGCTGTGGCCGGGATCGTTGTTGCTGTTGTCGGTCTGACAGGACTGGGGCTGAAGTTCTCCTCCATGATGATCGCTTTCTCTGGCGGTAATATTCTTCTGGCGTTGCTGCTGGTGATCATTGCCAGCTTGATTCTGGGCTTGGGTCTTCCGGTAACCGCCAGCTACATTGTCCTGATTGTATTGGTAGGCCCGGCGCTGACCAATGAGTTTGGCATTCCATTGCTGGTCGCACATCTGCTGGTGTTCTGGTACTCACAGGATTCCAATGTCACACCGCCGGTGGCATTGGCGGCATTTGCCGCCGCCGCCATAGCCGGGAGTAAAACCATGGAAACCAGTGTGCAATCCTGGAAATTTGCTAAAGGGCTGTACCTGATACCGCTGTACATGGTGTTTAATCCGGAAATCATCATGGGCGGCACCTGGCCGGTGCTGATCTGGAAAGGTGCCATGATTATCATCGCCCTGGTTGCCTTTGCCGCCGCGATTGAGGGCTTCCTGTTCACCTGGATAAAACACTGGATGCGCCTGATCCTGATAAGCTGTACCATTGCACTTTTCTTCCCGATTGCAATAGTCCAGGCAATCAGTGCCGCACTTGTGATCTTGCTGCTGTTGATCAATTACACACAGGAGCAACGTGCCACTGCTGTCAGCCAGCCACAATCGGGCTAAGCTATTACTGACAGAAGAGATGTTGATGAGCAAGGCACTGACAGCCGCTGAATTTCCGAAGCGCATGAAGCGCGCTGATCAAATCGTCGAGGCGGTCAAACGCTGGGTAGTCACCCAAGACATCCAGCCGGGTGACCGCCTACCGAACGAAAAGGCACTCACTGAACTCTTCGAATGCTCCAAGGGCACTGTCCGAGAAGCCCTGAAATCCCTCGAAGTTCAGGGGCTGATCACTGTACGCACCGGCCCCAACGGCGGTGCTATTCTGGCCGAAGTCCCCTACGGACATGCCTCGCAAATGCTGCGCAACTTCTTGCACTTCCAGCACACCAGTGGTCCGGATATTTATGGTCTACGCAAACTTATTGAGCCTGAAATTGCTGTACTGGCAACCGATAAACTCAACGAAGACGACCTGAACGAACTCCAACGCCTCACCGATCTTTGTGCCACCGCCCCCACAGATATCCAGCAACGCCTGGAACAACGCATGTCCGAACTGGACTTCCACATTCTGCTGGCTGATCGCTGCGGCAATCCGATTCTCGGCTTTATGGGTCGTTTTCTGAATGATCTGCTCAAGGATCTTGTGATATACAAGAAAGTACAACTGCCGGAGCAGATCGAGTTTTCAAAATCCAACCTCCAGTACCACCATGCACTGGTGAAGGCGTTCCACCAGCGTGATACCCAGCAGGTCCGCCAATTGATGCTGGAACACATGCAAGCGGCTGAAGCCTTCAACATAGAACTCGAAGCCCGGCTCTCAACACAATTTCTGTAGGAGCTCACTTGTAGGAGCTCGCTCCGCGAGCGAACATGAATCGCCCGGGGACCGGGCTCCTACAATAATAACACCCTGTAGGAGCTCCCACAGATCGAGCTCCCACAACCGGGCCCCTACAAAAATAACAATGGGATTCATCACCATGTTCGACCGCTTACCTATACGACTCAAAGGCTACCTGATCACCGGTGCCGGGGTTATCATGCTGTCCCCGGATGCCTTGATTGTTAAAGACACCCAGGTAGACATACCTGTGTTCGTGTTCTGGCGTGCGTTGCTAATGATCTGTGTACTGACCCTGCTGGCCTTCTGGCGCTATAAAACCCAGTTACCCGCCGCGATTAAACGCTGTGGCAGTGCACTGTGGATCTGCCCCTTGGCCATAGCGACCAGTTCCTGGGTATTTGTCGGCGCCAACCGGCTCACTGCCGCCGGAAACGTACTGGTCATCCAGAACATGGCGCCACTGATTGCCGGACTGCTGGGATTATTCTTCTTCCATCAGAAACTGCGGCTGCAAACCTGGATCGTTATCCTCCTATGTATTGCCGGTGCCATCATGATGCTGTCGGGTGAAATGGAAGCCGGTAACCCCATGGGCCTGCTGATCGCCGCCATCCTGCCCATATCCATGGCGATCAACACCACGGTCGCCAGTGCACAAAAGGGGATAGATACCACCGTACTCCTGCCTTTTGCTGGCATTGCTATGTTAGTTCCGGCCATTCTGATGGGTGGCGTGGCCATGCCCCCCTGGGACGACATGAAACGCATTCTACTGCTCGGGCTGATCTTTCTACCCGCGGCTTACTATTTGATTCAAAGCGGCCCTCGCTACATTACCGGCGCCGAAGTCAGCCTGATGCTGATCCTGGAAACCCTGCTCGGCACCCTGCTGGTCTGGTGGTGGGTCGGTGAATTACCAACGACCATGGCCTTCCTCGGTGGCGGCCTGATTCTGCTGGTACTCACCTCCAGCGCCCTGCTGGATCTCTACCGCATGAACCTGAAATCCCGACGAGGCGTGCCTGATCCCAGGGATCTGGAAAAACCCTCATAAAGCATCGGCATCACCCACCAGCTTTTGCAACAACCCCCTGGATCTTGGCAGCAATCCGACCTTTAGCCCCAGGGGTTTAAAAACTCGGTTCATAACCGTTAAGGTTAACTGTGCCTTATCACGCTCAATATCCGATAATGTACGACGACTGATACCTACCAGAGTCGCATACTGTTCCTGGGTCAGCCCAAGCACTTGCTTGCGTAACCGCTGCAATAACATGCCTTCTGTTATTTCATCCTTGTACAAGGCTTGTACCAACGCCAGCAAAAGCGCTTCTCGCTCATCGCCAGACAGGTTTTTCAAATTAACCTCCATCGCTTAAGTCGCGACTCAATACTTGCCATGCCCATAGCTGGAATAGTCAGTAATTGTTCTGAGACCCCACGTTTCTCCAGACGCTGTCGTAATCCAATAAGCTGTGCAGCCAGGCTACGAAGGTCATCCATAAGACGTTCAGGGTCTGCTATCGACTCCAACTCTGCAGTAATGCCGAGCCAGTTGAACTCCCCACCCTGCTCATAAGGCGCCCCCCATTTCATTGTCCTTATAATTCCTTCAGGATCAGCTTTCATGGGCGCAAAATCATAAACAGGTGCCAAGTTGATGCCATCTGGAGTCTTTAAAAAAGCGCTATTTCTGCCATGATTATCGGAGTTTGCAAATATCACATTTAGCAGATCACGTTGTAACCACTGACTGACAAAACGCTGCTGATCAAAGGGCTCTCCTCGTTCTACAACACGGTATTGGTCAACAAGCTTTGAAACCAACTGCTGCAGAACATCAAAATGATTTAAGAAGCTGCCGGCCTCTTTATTGAGTATTGAATAGACTGATTCCAGTCCAAACCGATGTATTTGCTTATTCTCAAACATCACATCAAAGCGGGGCAACCAAAGTGACGGATAGCGAGTACCCTCAATCAGACGCATCCCCTCGACTGAGATAGAATCCACTCCCAGTAATGCCAGTTCATGATAAAAATGAAACTCCGCACGAAGTATGTCGCAATCGATCAAGGACATCTTCCCTCTGGGAAACTTCACCAAATAGAAATTATCCGGCTGACCTGGATCATCTTGCCAAGTATCTATCCAGATTCTGTCATCCTTAGTGCAGCGCAAGATTAACTTGGGTGCCTCTCCCCCGGCCCCAGTTGCACCGCCACTTGCCGCCCCCATTTCCTGGGCATAATCGAGAAAATCGACCTGGCGCTCGACAACATCATCAATGTCAAATCGCCTATTTTCAAGCAAATCATAAGCTTCACGTGAGGGTAATGCATTACGAATACGCATATTGCCGACAGGTGCGATGGCGCCCTTTTCCAGCAACAAACTATCCTGCTCACCCCTAGATAAATGGCTTATTCCCAAACGCGTTATCCAATGCCGACGACTGGCCCCAGCCGGAACGATATCGTCCATAAACCCGAACCACCGATCAGCCGTATGGTGTAGCATCAACTCAACTGGCAGGTTCAGGCTGCAAGCATACTCATCATCCCTATACATCCAGTTAAGGGCATACACTTGATCATAAATTAACCTTACTGCGCCTTGGCGACCTTTATTGGCCTGTAACAGCTCTAATACTGCCGCCTGATGCCATTGACCAGAATGGTAAATTTCTATGTAAAGCTCCATCAGCCACCCTGTTTGAGTATATATTTGCTCAAAATATAGCAGAAGCCATGCATATTGTGAAATATTTTGCTCAAATCACATTTTTCACTACTTGGGCTGGCACTGACTTTAGAAAGAGCACCCCAAGAGAAAGCCAGGTAGTGCTATGGCTCCATTAAAAGAACTCGCCGAACGCAAGACTGAATCACACCGGCTTTCGTGGAGGCCTATTTCTTTGAGAGAATAAGGCTATGAAAAACTCTAACAGATACTCCCCCGAAGTTCGTGAGCGTGCCGTGCGTATGGTTCAAGAACACCTGAATGATTATCCATCTGAGTGGGCCGCTATTGAGTCCATTGCACCTAAGATTGGCTGTGTACCTCAGACCCTCCACGGCTGGTTACGCCGCCATCAGACGGATACAGGTCAGCGCTCTGGTCAAACCACTGATGAGCGTGAACGCATGAAAGCGCTTGAGCGTGAGAATCGAGAGCTGCGCAAAGCCAATGAAATTCTTCGACTAGCTAGTGCTTATTTTGCCAAGGCGGAGCTCGACCGCCGTACCAAACATTGATTGCTTTTGTTGATGAGTATCGTGACCAATACGGAGTCGAGCCGATCTGTCGAATCCTGCAGATTGCTCCGTCGGGTTACTACAAGCAGGTCGCCAGAGCTCGTGATCCTGAGTTGCGCCCTGACCGCAGTAAACGGGATGACCAGCTCTGTGTTGAAATCCAGCGTGTCTGGGATGACAACATGCAATGTTACGGTGTAGTCAAGGTCTGGAAGCAGCTTCTACGGGAGCAGGTTGAGGTGGCTCGATGCACCGTGAGGCGCCTGATGCAGCGTCTTGGCTTACAGGGTGTGCGTCGAGGCCAAGCTGTCCGCACCACGGTACCGGATGATAAAGCCGCCTACCCACAAGACAGGGTTCAGCGCTATTTCCATGCTGATCAGCCCAACCAGTTGTGGGTATCGGACTTCACGTATGTCTCGACCTGGCAGGGTTGGCTCTATGTGGCTTTTGTGATCGATGTCTTTGCACGTCGCATTGTGGGCTGGCGGGTCAGCAACCGTATGCAGACTGATTTCGTTCTGGATGCACTGGAGCAGGCCTTGCATGAACGTCAACCACATCGGGCCGGAGGGCTGATCCATCACAGTGACCGAGGTAGCCAGTATGTTTCCATCCGATACACTGAGCGCCTAGCCGAGGCCAATATAGAGCCTTCTGTGGGCAGTAAAGGAGACAGCTACGACAATGCAT
Organism: Nitrincola sp.; assembly: GCF_048264025.1. Classification (NCBI taxonomy): domain Bacteria; kingdom Pseudomonadati; phylum Pseudomonadota; class Gammaproteobacteria; order Oceanospirillales; family Oceanospirillaceae; genus Nitrincola; species Nitrincola sp. The sequence goes on along the minus strand of NZ_JBLXDN010000004.1, from coordinate 166,715 downwards.
TGGCTGAGACCCTCAATGGCTTGTACAAGGCTGAGGTGATCCACCGCCAATCATGGAAGAGCCGTGAAGCCGTTGAGATGGCCACTCTGAAATGGGTGCATTGGTATAACCATCAGCGGCTACTGGGTTCGATTGGGTATATACCTCCAGCGGAAGCTGAGGCAAACTACTATCAGCACCAAACTGGTCAGGCTATAGCGGCCTGACTTAAAGCAAACTGCCTCCACAAAACCCGGTACGATTCACATACATGCTGTAGTAAAGAACGAGAACTTTCGTCATGTTGTTTCTCCTAAGGATTAACGTTGAGACAGATGAAGCTCAAGCTAGTCTGATGAACCGGTAGCGTCTGTATGTTATCGCACGGAGAGAGCCCGTAGGTTTATTTTTCATGATGCTGGTCAATATGGTCGGCACGCGATTTGGACGGCTGGTAGTCGGACCTACTGCTGGACCTGCTCAACCACCAGCGTTTACACTGCCAGCTTTTATAGAGTGCGGCGGAATAGCACATCATGGCCGGTGGTTTAATCAAAACAACGAATCAGTATGCATTGAAACAGGTCTCACTGGTTATCAAAATGGCTGGTCTGGGCTTGGTGATTGGTGTTACCGGAGCGATTCTGGCGATTGCTTTTGTAGCGGGTGTGCAGTGGTTAAATGATACGCTGCTGGTTGCTCTCCTGGGACAAGTAAAGGAAGAGTACAGCCTGTCTATTATTGTTGCAGCGACCATTGCGGTGCCCACGCTGGGTGGTCTACTGGTGGGAATTATACAGCAGTCACTTAAAGAGCATCGCTCACACACACCCGCGGATATCATTGCAGCGGTGCAAACCCGGCGTGGTCGCTTGCCTGCTCGGCCAGCCACCCTGTCCGGCCTTGCAGCACTGGTATCACTGGGCAGTGGTGCTTCAGTGGGTCAGTACGGCCCGTTGGTGCATATGGGCGGGTCTTTGGGATCAGTTTGGGCTCGGCTCTTTCGAGCCGATGTTACGCTGGATAATATAGCTATTGCTTGTGGTGTGGCTGTCGCAATTTCTACAGTTTTTAATGCACCAATTGCTGGCATTTTATTCGCCCATGAGGTGATTCTGCGTCACTATGCCTTGCGTGCTTTTGCTCCCGTTGCTGTTGCGTCTGTTGTCGGGTATTTGGCAACTAATGTTATGTTGCCACAACCTCCCCTGTTTTATATTGAAGCCGCTAGCGTGCTGCATCACTGGGAATATGGGCTGTTTCTGTTGCTGGGTGTTGCCAGTGCATTACTCGCCGTGGGTTATATGCAAGCGATACTCCTGGCCAGTCGTGTCGCGCAACACCTGTCCTTGCCCAGTGTATTTAAGCCCGCCTTCGCTGGGGCTTTGCTTGGATTGATGGCGCTATGGGTTCCCGAAATTCTAGGTGTCGGTGGCGAAACCTTGCGACTGATCTTTGTTGAAGGGTCTTTTGGTGCGGTTGATCTGCTGACCCTATTGGTGTTAAAGCTGATCGCTACCGCCTTGTGCCTGGGTTTTGGGTTTGCTGGCGGCGTGTTTAGCCCGGCTTTGCTCATTGGCAGTTTATTTGGTGCACTTTTTGCGACCTTGTTGGGTATGGTTTTGGGCGATACTCTTATGCTGTCGAGCCTTGCCGTCTATGCCATTTGTGGCATGATTGCGGTATCCGCTCCTGTTATTGGCGCCCCACTAACCACTGTAGTGATTGTTTTTGAACTGACAGGCAATTACGAATTAACTATCGCGGCCCTGGCCAGTGTCGCCTTAGCAAATCTGTTCGCTTCTCAATGGTTTGATAGGTCATTGTTTGACCGTCAGTTGCGTGATCGAGGCCTGGACTTGTCCGGCGGCCGCAGCAAGGCTTTGTTAATGTCACGTAGCATCCAGGACCTGACCAGTGATCACTATTTGTCATTACCTGAGCAAGTCACCGTGGGCGAAGCCTGTCGGTCTATGGCACAGTTTGGATCTTCCGATGCTTATATCGTCGATGCCAAGAAGTGTTATCAAGGTACCGTGCACCTGGCATCACTTACCGGCGTCGATTCCGAATTACTAGCCAAGTCCTTTGTTCAGGTTAAAGATTGTGCACTCCAGGCTGACACATCACTTTGGTCTGCCATGTATGTGCTACGTCACTTTATCGGTGAAGGTGTGCCGGTAATCGATGCGCAGCAGCATATAGTGGGCACCGTGTTTGAGTCGGACTTGATAAGTGCCTACCTGGACTTAATGGAAGAGATGCGCAAAGAAGAATATGCTACCCCTTAAGTTAATACCCTTAATGTGATGCAAGGAATAAATTTATGTCACTTATGCTTTGGTTATCGTTATTGCTGATCTGTGTACTGGGCGCCATGTCCCCGGGGCCCAGTCTTGCTGTAGTCTTGCGGCAGACGGTCAGCAATGGACGGGGGCACGGCATTGTTGCTGGCTGTGCTCATGCGTTGGGGGTTGGTGTTTGGGCAATTGCAACTGTCTGGGGGCTGGGTCTGCTGGTCAGCCAGCATCAGTTGGCTTATCAGTTGGTTAGCTGGCTGGGAGCCGGGTATCTGGCGTGGATTGGCTATAATGCGCTGCGTTATGCATCATCACCTACACTGGTGGCAGAAACCGGTGCCAGGGAAAGCTATTGGAAAGCGGCCGGATCCGGCGCGCTGATCTCATTACTTAATCCAAAACTGGCAGTGTTTTTTACTGCATTGTTTGCGCAATTCGTTAGTGTTGAACAGACCTTGCAGGATCAGATCATTATGGTGCTGACAGCAACACTGGTGGATGGCATTTGGTATTCACTTGTAGCAATGCTGTTCTCTCATGCTTACCTATTAACCTGGTTACGTCGGCACATGAAGCGTCTGGAACAACTGACGGGGGTGGTGTTGATTGGTCTTTCGATCCGGGTTGTGGCGGCTACCCAATAGTTGATAACACAACGACTGGGTAGGCTCGAAGACTAAATCAGCTGGTCAGAACAGGATAGCTTGTGTAACCCTCTGATCCGGATGCATAGAAGGTAGATGGATCAGGCGTATTCAGTTCAGCCTCATGCTCAAAGCGTGCTGGAAGATCCGGGTTGGCAATAAATGGCACACCAAAGGCTACGGCATCGGCTTTGCCAGAAGCGACCAAGTTTTCAGCGCTGGCTTTAGTCATGCCTTCATTAGCGATATACACCCCGCCAAAACAACTTTTCAACCAAGGGCCCAGGCTATCATCCCCTTCTGATTCACGTGCACAGATAAAGGCAATGTTACGCTCCCCCAGCTGTTTAGCCACGTAAGTGAAGGTTTCCTTGAGGTTGCTGTCAGACATATCATGTGCATTGGCGCGTGGAGACAAGTGCACACCAACACGATCAGCGCCCCATACTTCTACAACAGCATCAGTGACTTGCAACAGTAATTTTGCGCGGTTCTCCAAACTGCCACCATAGGCATCATCACGCTTGTTGGCACCGTCCAGCAGGAACTGCTCGAGCAAGTAGCCATTAGCTGCATGCACTTCCACGCCATCAAATCCGGCCTGTTTAGCATTGATTGCCGCCTGACGATAATCATCGATTACGCCGGATATTTCGGCGGTTTCAAGAGCGCGAGGTGTCACGAAAGGTTTTTCAGGACGTATCAGGCTGACATGCCCAGCCGGTGCAATAGCACTAGGAGCTACCGGTAATTTACCATCCAGGTACACAGGATCAGATACGCGACCCACATGCCAGAGCTGCAGCACAATCTGACCGCCCTCAGCATGTACGGTTTCAGTAATGCGTTTCCAGCCTAGGATTTGCGCTTCAGACCAAATGCCCGGTGTATTTGGATAACCCACGCCCATAGGCGTAATGGAGGTGGCTTCAGTCAGAATCATGCCGGCACTGACACGTTGACGATAGTATTCCAGCATTAACTCCCCTGGCACGCGGTCAGCTTCAGCGCGGCAGCGTGTTAAAGGCGCCATGATAATACGGTTTTTTAGTGTTAAAGCACCCACTTGAAGCGGGGTGAAAAGATTGCTCATACATAAACCCTTGCTGGTTATTAAATGTTACAGGGAACGACTGATGTAGTGCACAAATGCATCGATTACAGCTTCGTTACGTCGATAGTAGATCCACTGGCCAATGCGCTGAGTCGTGACTAAGTTAGCCCGTTGCAAGTTTGCCAGGTGCGCTGAAGTGGTTGACTGGGAAGATCCGGTCTTGCGATCAATCATCCCGGCACAGACGCCGTTATCCAGTGATGAGAGCTGATCAGAAAACCAGCGCTCAGGTTCCTTTAGCCAAGCCAGTATTTGCCGCCGCTGTGGGTGGCTAAGGGCTTTGACGATGGCATCTATATCAACTTGCTCAGACATGGGCACTCTCATTTCTATATATCGCGATATAACGAAATATATATCGTATTTTCACGATATGCAAGCAAGCAATAAAAAGGCTTAATACCATCCGGTTATTTACTGGTGTTTTTAACTACCCGAGAGATAGATACACAAGCACACAAATGTACTATTTAGTACATAATATGTATCGTGTATTAATATCTTGCACTAAACTCATCCCCCATGATCGGCTGATAAAATGGCATGATTACCAAAGGGTTTACGCCCTTCTCTTCCGGGTCTATGATTAATTCTGCAAAAGCCCATGGACCTTAAAAATGCCAACGCACTTAGATGACTTAACTCAGGGTGATAGCCTCTATAAAACCCTGCTGGAATCCACCAGAGCCATTCCCTGGAAAATTGACTGGGAAACACTGACCTTCGTCTACATTGGCCCGCAAATTGAAGAGCTTCTAGGCTGGAAACAAGACAGCTGGGTGGGCATTAATGATTGGGCTGAGCGTATGCATCCCGACGATCGTGAGCGTGTGGTAAATTTTTGCGTAGCACAATCCAAGGCAGGCGCCGATCATGAAGCTGACTATCGCGCCCTCACACCCGAAGGCGAATACATCTGGATTCGCGATGTGGTCCACGTGGTGCGCAACAGCGACGGGCAAGTGGAGTCACTGATAGGATTTATGTTCGACATCACTGAGCGTAAAAAGAATGAGCAAGAGTTGCTGCAGTTGCAGCAACAGCTGCAGGAGCTGTCCTTCAAGGATGCGCTCACCGGTATTGCCAATCGACGCATGTTTGATGAGCGTCTCGAAGCTGAATGGAGTGATGCTCAGCGTCATCAACAACCCTTGTCTTTGATTATGATAGATATAGATTTTTTTAAACAATACAATGATATATATGGCCATGTTAAAGGGGATTCTTGCCTTAAGAAAGTAGCCCAAACCCTGAACTCAGCGGCGTTACGTTCGGGTGATTTTCTTGCTAGATTCGGGGGCGAAGAGTTTGTCATGCTACTACCGAAAACAGATAATGATGCAGCAGCAAAGGTTGCTGAGCGCTGCCGTAAACTGATATTTAAGCAGCAGATTCCCCACCCTGCTTCTGATGCTAGTTCGGTTCTGACAATCAGTATCGGCGTTGGCACCCACACACCGGCGCGTACCGACCAGGCAAGTGATTTTATAGAAGCGGTTGATCGTCGCCTGTATCAATCCAAGCAGCAAGGTCGCAATTGCATAGTAAGGTAGCAGTTGCTATTCAGAGTGGGTCAGAAAGGACTGCCAACCCATAACCTTTTGCCACTGAATACTGTATTCTAGCGCACGAATAACTTCGTTTTAGAGCATCGCATGTCACAATTCTCAGAGCTTAACCTTTGTCCGGAGCTGCAGTTCACGCTGACGCAGATGGGCTATACCTCAGCCACCCCGATTCAGATGCAGGCTATCCCGCTGATTTTATCTGGAAAGGATCTGGTCGCCGAGGCTCAAACCGGCACAGGTAAAACCGCTGCCTTTGCCCTGCCCATGATTGAACGCCTGAAACAACCGGTGATTACCGAGGGTTATCATGCCATTCGTGGACTGGTACTGACGCCGACACGCGAGCTGGCCATTCAGGTGGGCGATAAAACCCTGGCCTATGGTGAGCATCTGGGTATGCGGGTAATCTCTATTTATGGCGGTGTTCGCTTTGACAATCAACTGCGTAAAATGAAATGTGGTGCCGACATACTGGTCGCTACGCCTGGGCGACTCCTGGACATGCTTAAACAGGGCAAGTTATCACTGGCACAGCTAGAGATACTAGTGCTGGATGAAGCTGATCGAATGCTTGATCTTGGCTTTATTGATGCCATTCGCCAACTAATGTCTTACATGCCCAGGCAGCGCCAAACCCTGCTGTTTTCTGCCACCCTGGATGCCTCTGTAGATGCATTGAGTGAAGCGCTACTGCAGTCGCCTGTACATATCAGCACCACGGAACGTAATAGTGCGGCAAAGTCTGTCCAGCAGCGCGCTTTTGCAGTAGATAATCAGGACAAATCCGATGTACTCAGCTACCTGATTGCTGGCTGTAACTGGTCACAAACCCTGGTATTCACCCGTACCCGCAAACGAGCCGACCTGGTGGCAGCCTATTTGAATCAGGAGAAGATCTCTGCGGTGGCAATTCACGGTGAAAAATTGCAACGGGAGCGCAATGCCGCCCTGGCTGCATTTACCCAGAACGAGGTGCGCGTCCTGGTGGCCACAGATGTAGCAGCGCGAGGGCTGGATATTGCCTCGCTGCCACAAGTAGTTAATTATGACCTGCCCAACCAGCCAGAAGCCTACATACATCGCATTGGGCGCACCGGACGTGCCGGCAAATCAGGACTCGCTCTTTCCTTGGTGGCACCCGATGAGCGCCGCTACCTGGATGCCATTTCCAGCTTGATCGGCAAGCTGATTGCACTAGAAGCCGTGCCAATGATTTCGCAGGGCAAGCTGCAGCAGGGCCGCAAAGCCAGCGCTCAGACTGATAAGCCGAGCAAAGCTGGGACTGGTAAGTCAGGCAAACACTCGGCGTCCTCAAAAAAAGCCGTAAGAGCGACCCCAGCCAAACAGCCAACCGGAAAAGCAGTTCGCCCCACTCCATCTCACGACAAGGCCGAGCCATCGGCAAAGGATAAGGCTGGGCGCGGCTCACTGTTTGGGCGTTAATAACGGGGACGTTAAAAAATAACCGGCAGACCCCCTGTGCGCTGGTTTTGCAGGCCTGTATACTAGTCGCCTTTTCGTTCCTGCGACATATTCGCACTCAGTCTGATAGGCCTGCCTTTGATCTCCACCGCTAATATTACCATGCAGTTTGGTGCCAAACCGCTATTTGAAAATGTCTCCGTGAAATTTGCTCAGGGCAATCGCTATGGTCTGATTGGCGCTAACGGCTGCGGAAAATCCACCTTTATGAAGATTCTTGGCGGTGATCTGGAACCCAGCGGCGGCCAGGTGATGCTGGATGCGCATGTGCGCCTGGGTAAGCTACGCCAGGATCAATTTGCCTATGAAGATTGCAGTGTCATTGATACAGTAATCATGGGGCATACCGAGCTGTGGAAGATCAAGGCTGAGCGTGATCGCATCTATAGTCTTGCCGACATGTCTGAAGCTGACGGCATGGCAGTTGCTGATCTGGAAGTGCAGTTTGCTGAACTGGACGGTTACACCGCTGAAGCACGTGCGGGTGAACTACTGCTAGGTCTGGATATTCCGATTGAGCAGCACTTTGGCCCGATGAGCGCATTAGCCCCAGGCTGGAAGCTTCGCGTACTACTGGCGCAAGCGCTGTTTTCTGATCCGGATGTATTACTTTTAGACGAACCGACTAACCACTTGGATATTAATACTATTCGCTGGTTGGAAAACATTCTGGTGTCACGTAACAGCACCATGATCATCATCTCCCATGACCGTCATTTCCTTAATCAGGTCTGTACCCACATGGCCGATCTGGACTATGGCGAGTTGCGCCTATTCCCTGGCAATTATGACGAATACATGACTGCTGCCACCCAGGCACGCGAACGACTACTGTCTGACAACGCCAAGAAAAAAGCCCAGATTGCTGAACTGCAAACCTTCGTCAGCCGCTTTTCGGCTAACGCATCTAAAGCCAAACAAGCCACCTCACGCGCAAAACAGATAGATAAAATTCAGCTAGCTGAAGTGAAACCTTCCAGCCGCGTGAGCCCCTTTATTCGTTTTGATCAACAGAAAAAACTGCACCGCCAAGCTGTTACCTTGAAAGAATTGACTAAAGGTTTCGATGGTATCCCACTGTTTAAGAAGCTTAATCTTCAGATTGAAGCGGGTGAGCGTGTCGCTATCATCGGCCCCAATGGTATAGGTAAAACCACCCTGCTGCAGTGTATGGCTGGCAACATGAAGCCTGACTCTGGCGAGGTTAAATGGACGGACAGCGCTGAAGTCGGCTACTTTGCTCAGGATCATTCGGATGACTTTGCCAACCCAGCCACGCTCATGGAATGGATGTCTCAGTGGACCCAGGGCGGTGAGCAGGTGATTCGCAGTGCACTCGGACGCATGCTATTTTCGGGTGACGAAATCAATAAGTCGGTCAAAGTGATTTCCGGTGGCGAACAAGGGCGCATGCTGTTTGGCAAACTGACACTAATCAAGCCCAATGTCATGCTGATGGATGAGCCAACCAACCATTTGGATATGGAGTCTATTGAAGCACTTAACCTGGCACTGGAAAACTATCCAGGCACGCTAATCTTTGTCAGCCACGACCGAGAATTTGTGTCGTCACTGGCTACGCGTATCGTTGAGCTAAGTGCTACAGGCATAACTGACTTCAGCGGCAGTTATGACGACTACCTGCGCAGCCAGGGTGTCGTATAAAAAATATAGAAGAATAGTTTAGAAAAGTAGCGTAAGTAGAAGCTGCTGACATCCGGTTAACGCGGTAACAAATAGCGATTTAACAGGGTGTCAGTACTGCGCCAATCCGGCATAAATTGCTCCACCAGCGCATGAAAGCGCCGGTTATGCAGGCGTTCCAGCAAATGCACCAACTCATGCAAAATAATATAGTCCAGACAGACTGGCGGTAATTTTACCAGTTCGGCATTCACCCAGATGCGCGCCGCACGAATATTACAGGTGCCCCAGCGTGTCTTCATCCGCTTGATACGCACCTCATTGGCACGCGTACCACTCACGACTTCCCAATAAGGCACCCGCTCTTCCAGGCGCTGCTGCAACTGTTGACGTAACCAGTTAGCCAGCAGCTTCTGTAACTGCTCGGGACTGCTATCTAGCCCACCAAAAACAACAACCTTCTCCTGATCAAACACCACCCTCGCCCGGCCACTGTGTGGATGTAATACCAAGGGATAGCGCTGCCCCCAGAGCAACACTTCGGTGGCACTAATATCCGAACCAGAAAGTTGGGATTTTTGTTGTAGCTGAGAACGCTTACGGACAATCCATTGCTGCTTACTCTGCAAAAAACGGGCTATGTCAGCATCACTCATTCGCTTGGGTGCCGACACCCTGACGCGTCCACCAGGCTGTTCGATACGTAGATAGAGGTGCTTGATTGCTTTACGCTCAACCACCAGATTGTCAATTGCCGCAATAGAAAAAGCACCGGTGTCTGGCAGGTGCTTTTCTTTTGAACCAAACAGAAAATTCCAGGTATCAGACCTGAACATCGATAATCTGCCCTACCGCACTGGTGGGGTCGGTTTTAACGCCGGCCGGATTATCAGGAATCAGGTTAAGAATCATCTCACCCTGTGTTTCAATCTGATCCAACACAACTTTATTCATTTTTGCGGCATGCTCTGTGTGAAAGCTTAATGCACTCAATGCTGTACCAGTTGCTGCTATATTCACATGGCCTCCTGTGAACCTGATTAAATCAGCTGAAAACTGTTTAAGGAAACCTATCTGGCAACCTATCTAAGCTTTCAACTTAGCCGTTAACCAGGATAATAGCATGATTAACGGCTGTTATTAAGGTCATCGGCCTTTAGGTAAAAATCTTTAATTAACTGCCACTACGGTTACCAAAAGGCGCTACGTAAGAAGCAACCCGCTGCGGCTGACAATTCAGAAACGCTGATGAATTAAGCCACTCCTGATCCGGATAGTAGGTAAACAGCAGCTGGCCACCCTTGAGGTTATCAACCACTAGCTCAACTACATCCTGACGCACGGCAGGACAGCCCTGGCTGCGACCAATACGCCCCTGCCGATCTACCCAGCTGGGATCAACATAGTCTGCTGCATGAATCACAATAGCTCGCTCGCGCGCTTTGTCGTTAACACCTGGTTCCAGGCCATCCATTCGTAGTGAATAGCCATGACGGCCTACATAACTCTCTTGTGTGCGGAACAATCCCAGACTGGACTGATGGCTACCGACTGTATTTGAAAAATCCGTGGCGAAATTGTCTCCGGAGCGATTACCATGCGCTACCAGATCTTCCAGTAACAAGCGCTGCTCATTGAGGTCAAAGATCCACAAACGCTTCTCTGAAGAAGGTAAGGAAAAATCAATCACCGCCAGACGCTCAGCACCTTCGAGGCCATTACTGGTAGCACACTGCATCGCAGCCAAAGCTTTGTTCAATACCTGCGGATTGAGGTCGGGAGCCTGGGCAAGGAGCCTATCAGATAAATTTGCAGGAAGAAGCTGGGCGTGAAGCGGTGAAGTGAGCGTGAGTAACGCGACGGCAACCAAGCCGATAAAACCGGTGGGATAACGCTTCATAGACTGTTCCTCATAGAAAACTCCTAGACATGGCGCACGAAATCGCTGTTACTGAGCGGCGATATGTCTATACTCAAATAAGTATTGAAAAATCAAATAGACGGAGTTTAGCAGGCAAATCATGGTAGGAAAACATCTGTATAAAAAAACATCAGTATATTTCACGTTTTTTTTCAGTCTACATGTGTTTATGGCGATTGATGTTTTGGCCGCAACCTCGATGGAGAGGCGCAACCTGTTGTCTGAATTTGAGCGACTTACTGCTGAAGCGCCACCCTGGCAAGACCTTGAGCGGCTGGAACGACTCTACTACAATCTGCAGGCCCTGGAAGATGATGGCCTGACACTCGCACATTACGACATTCCATTAGTCGCACAGCAAATACTGCATCTTGTTGATACAGAATCGCTTTATCCCGCCGTTCCAGATGAATCCGTTTTATCTGCCACTTACCTTAATGCGCTGATGGATCTGCACTTGGGACGCACCCACGGAAGCCGAGTAGAGAACTATTTAAATTATCGCCAGCAGACAGATGACCTACCGGCTTATATCATCAATTTAGCTATTGAAGGTCTAAGCGATATTGACCAGGCTTTCGAGCAGGCGCGCCCAGATACTCTCGCTTACACAAATCTTCGCAAAGCCTATCAGCAACTACGTAAACAAACAGCTGAGCAGACACCCTTGCCTCCAATTTATCCTGATCACCCTTCCCTCCGACCAGGCATGGTCGACGAGCGGGTACTGGTGTTACGCAAGCATTTAGCTTTAGCCATGCCAGAATTGGAACCGGCGCTCTACGATACGGAGGTAGAGGACGCAGTCAAAGCCTTTCAGCAAGCTGAAGGCCTACAAGCTGACGGTATCGCTGGACAGCAAACATTGCGCTATTTGAATCGCACACCACAGCAACGACTGGATCAGCTGCGGGTAAATCTGGAGCGCTGGCGTCGACTTGATAGGGTCCAGCAGGCAACACAGGTGATTGTTGATATAGCCGGAGCAACCTTGCGTTTTTACAATGAAGGGCAATTGATTCTGGATAAACGTACCCAGGTTGGACGATCTGACCGTCCAACTCCACTCATACTCAGTGACATAACCCATTTCACCTTTAATCCAACCTGGACCATTCCGCCGACTATTTATCGCAAGGATAAACTACCCGCAATACGTGCTAATCCAACTTATCTTGAATCCAATCGATTGAGTGTACTGGATCATCAGGGCAATCGGCTTGATCCGGAAAGCATCGATTGGAGTAACCCAGGCCCGATTTTGTTACGCCAGTCTTCCGGTCCTTATAATGCCCTGGGTCAAGTGGTCATCCGCTTTCCCAATCGTGAATCGATTTACCTGCATGACACCCCCAATAAACATCTTTTTGACCGAAATCAACGCTATTTCAGTTCAGGCTGTGTCAGAGTGGAAGATGCCACGAACCTGGTGGCCTTGCTATTACAATCAACCCATACTGAAGCGGCCAATCAGTTTGATCGCTTGATAAATTCAGGACACACCCGAAACGTAAACAGTCGTGTGCCTATAGCGATAATTCTAGGATACTGGACAGCTGAAGCCGATACACAAGGACAGGTGAATTATCATACTGACATATACAATCTCGATTCTGCGTTATTGCAGGAGTTAAATCGCTGATAATGAGTTAGATTGATATTCTACTCATGTACAACAAGCATTTAACTGAGCGTTAGAATCGGTTATTATTTGCCTTTTGCGCGGAGTTGGTGAGCTGTGAAGGAAGATGTCTGTACCAGTCGCAAAGCAGCCGAACTGCTTGGAGTCACTCCAAGAACCATTCAGTTATGGGCTGATGCGGGCATACTGGATAGCTGGAAAACACCGGGTGGCCATCGTCGCTTCTCTCTACAGACTGTAGAGCAACTCTCCTCCGATATTCTGAGTGGTCAGCATCAACAAGCTAATGATGGCTTGAACGGAACTCGCGCTAAAGCTACGTCAAAACCTTCTACAACCCTCAGTGTAGAACCGGTCCGGGTACTGGTTGTTGACGATGACAAAACCTTGCTGCGCCTCTATGAACTGACCCTGGCAAGTTGGGGATTGCCTGTTAACGTTGTGCTAGCCAATGATGGCTACCAGGGGTTAATTGAGGTGGGGCGCTTCAATCCGGAGTTACTGATTCTTGATCTGCAAATGCCCAACATTGATGGTTTTGCCGTCATAGAAGCTTTGCAGCAACAGAAGTTGCTGGATCAAATGTGTCTGATGGTTATTTCTGGCCTGGAAAGTGAAGAGATCAACCAGCGAATGTCTTTGCCCGAAAGCTGCACTCTAATCCAGAAGCCAATTCCCTTCTTGCGTATTCGTGACCAGGTAGAATCCATTTTACTGCAAAAATAGACCAATAATACCCAGGCCGAACAAGCCTATTGCATAGCCGCTAAACGGCTTTGTGCATAGGCTATTGCATTTGCAGGCACTTCACCCGGCGGCTGGTTTCTTAACCAGCGATTGATGCGCCCCACATCACCAATCGGCGTCCGGAGTCCCTGAGAGTCCAGCAGCACCATTGTCATCAGCTCACCGTCTATTTCCGCCACCATAATCAGACAACGCCCAGACTCGGACAAATAACCGGTCTTGCTCAACATGACTTTCCAGTTATCATTGCGTGTTAACGGGTTAGTATTAGTGTAAGCCAGCGAATAGCTCGGCGATCGGAAATGCATGTCAACCTTTCCCTGTGTAGACAGCTGCCGGATCAACGGGTACTGATACACCGCGGCACTGAGAATCAACAGATCCTGAGCGGTTGATAGATTATCCGGTGACAAGCCGGTCGGATCAGCAAAGCGGGTATTGCTCATACCCAGCAGCGCAGCCGTGGCATTCATTGCGCTGACAAACGCCGCTGAACCACCAGGGTAATTGGCAGCCAGGGTATAAGTCGCCAGGTTCTCAGAAGACATTAACGACATCTGCAGTAAATCCTGACGACTGACCCACGTTCCTGGCCGCAGTCGTGAGGGGGCGTTTTTGCCAAAGGTGTTACTGATACGGCTAACTTCCAGGCTCTCATCGAGAGGTAAGCCTGACTCCAGGATTACCAGTGCAGTCATTAATTTTGTCAGGGATGCGATAGGAACGACTTGTTCAGCATACTGACTGTAAATAGGCTCATCCGAGCCCAGTGGGGCTATGGCGACATAGATTGAAGCCAGAGGTAATTCCTGAGTAGGTCTTATATCAGCGAAAGAGGCTGAGCAAAATCCGAAAACAGCTAACAGCGATAACCCGATTAACACACGGCGCGCTGTTATAACGTAGATACATCTCATAAAAACTCTATCTGCACTTTAACGAGACCAGGCTTTGGCCTCTTTTAATAATCCGCTGATATCCAACCCTAAGGATTCCGCCAATTGTTCAGTACTATTATATCCAGGAGATACCGGCATTCTATAACCGTTGTTTTTTTCGGGCTGGGGTTGCTTTATAGCCGCCAGATGCTCTGACTGCTTATGTTTAGCGATGCTTTCAATCCTTTTTTCGACCTGACATAACTGGTCGTAGCTCAGCTGTCCCAGATAATCTGAAACGGGGTCTGTCATCTGTGGTTTTACCTCTGTAAACAACGAAATACGGCCAGGCTCTAAGATGAGCCTGTGCGCCAAAAAGACTATCTTTCGCGTGTATAGAAAAAATCTGCACCGCTGCCCATACTGCTGCTTTGCGTTTCGACTTTCCACATGGAAGAAAGACGATAGCTTAACGTTAATACATCCACCGATTCAAGCAAACTAACACCATAACGTATATAAAGTCTCGGGGTTAAATACTTACCGATGAAGAAAGCCGAATCGCCGGTGTCATCACTGGCAAAACCAAACTCATCAAGGCTTAACTCATCACGAAGCTGACCGGTGATGTTGTTGCCCCCCTGCATCGATAGCGACATGGCCGCCTGCAACATCATTGATTGTTCAGAGGCCGATGAGTCACCTGGACCACGACCCAGTACCAAATATGACATGATGCTGCTGTCAGGCATCGCCGGTGTTGAAAACAGTGTGAACTCAGGGACCTGTATCGTCCCCCCTATACGTGCACCGGCTACAACGGTATCAACTGTACGGGCAACACGCAGATCCAACCCCGGATTTTCAATCGGCCCCCCACTGAAAATAAGATTACCACGTTGGATAGTCATCTCCTGACCAAAGAGCCGGTAGTCGCCACTTTCCACCTGAATTGATCCTGAAGCTCTCGTTGCTGTAACGGCATCATCCTGTATCCGCAAACGACCCAACAGCCGGCCTTTAAAGCCAAAGGCGTCCACTCGCACTGAATCACCCAGAATAAGTTCTATATCAGTCAGTAGCGGCAAGTTTCGCTCTGTCAGAGGCTCATCCAGCTGATCGGTAAAGACCACATCATCAGAGGCCCTGACTACATTCTGCATCTGACTTCTGGGCGGGCTTATCAACGCATAAGGCACTGTTACACTTCCACCCACACGAATAGCATCATCGACGCGAATTGACAGGTCAGGTGATATCAGCAGTTGTATTTCTGTATTCATCGCCTGGAAGTCTTCACCCTGCAAGCTCAACTCTCCCTGCAAGCTCTCCAGGTTAAATTGCCCCTGCAGCTTTATTTCCCCCTCGCCCGATCCAACCAAACCCTCAAGCGTCAGTATTTCGGCCTGCTCACCCTCAGCCAGCAACTCGAACTGCAAGGGAGTCAGCGTAATGCCTTGTGCTGGCAAATCAACAGACCCATCATTCAATTGCAGCGAACCGCGCACAGCAGGATCAGGCAAGCTGCCACTGATAAACAGGCGCCCTTGCAAGTTGCCAGCAACGTTCTGGGCATTCGGTGCAAACACACTCACCAAGGTCAGATCATTGAGAGAAATATCCAACTCTCCATCCAGTAGCTGCTGCGACGACAATTGCTGAATGTTGAGATTCGCCAACACCCGCCCATCCATTTCACTAAAGTTAGCATTCAGATCGGCCCTCAGCTGATCTTTAGCCAAATTGACCCGTAACTCGATCGGATCCAGATCAAAATTCGGCTGATCATCTGCAGTCAGCAGGCGTCCAGCCGAAGTTGTAAGCAAAACCTCAGCTTCTGGATGTTGACTGCCCTGCTGAGAAAAACGTCCATTCAGACTCAACTCAGATTCAATCTGATTACCCTGTAGAAAGGGATCAAGCAAATCAAGTGAAAGCTGAGTGAGACTAAACTCGGCACTGAGTCGATCTGATGCATTGCGACTCACGCCTAAGCAGAGCTCAGCTGAACCGGCTTCTTGTAGAAGACAGGTTTGTGTCAGGCTGAATACTGGTGCTTCAAAGCTGATCTGGGACGCATCAGCTTGCGTCCAGCGTCCGGCTTCTTCACGAAAGATCTCCAGATCAGACAAGCGAGCCTGGTAACCTGGCTGCTCCCATGCACCACGCAAGGCCAATGATAAATCCAGCAGGTCACCCACTACATCAAGCCGAACATTGTGCGCTTCTGGACGACCACTTCCGCTGATCACTACACTATCAAGTGACTGACCTGCCAACATCAGATCATTTAGCTCCAGATCCAGCTCGGAAGCCTCGGAACCACTTAAGTCCGTACGTAGATGCCCTTCAAGCGTCAGCACACGATGCTGCTGAAAACGCAGATCGCGGCCCTCCAGGTCTGCACGGATGGCTGGCAGATTCATGGGTCCATTAACCTCTCCAGCTAAGTGAAATTCACCGGCGGCTTCAGGCAATAACAGGCTGAGGTCTGGCGCAGAAAGTTGCACACGCATCGCCAATTGTTCATTAATCAATGTGCCGTTGATTAGTGCTTGAGCACCACCCAATGAGACGTTTAGCTCATCAACCAGTATCTGCTCCGGGGTGTAGTTTACTCGACCCTGACCACTTAAAGACTGCTCACGCAACACGCCGTTAAGACTCAGTAGCTCGACACTGAGCGCAGGGCCTGATTCTGTCACTTTGCCCTGGCTTTGCAGTTCAAGGTTGATTAAGCCACTGAGCTCAGGATTAAAGAATTCAGGGTCAAAGTTACGCACCTCAATTCGGGTTTGCCATTCAGGCTGCTCCGACCAACCAGCCCGACCACTGACTTCAACCTCACCGCCGAGTAGGCTTGCTAACAGGTTTATATCCCGCATTGACTCGATATCACCTGTGGCGCTCATGGCCAGGTTCACATCGGGTAGATCAGCACCCTGTAAAACTGTGTCCAACTGCAAGGCGTAATCCGACAAACGACCCGCTAGCGTTATCTCGCCTTGTGGCGATGCAAACTGTGCCGGTTGCTCCTCTAGCAGAATGGGATAATGCAAATTATTCCAACCCAAGGTTAGCTCTAACTCAGGATCAGCCCAGTGTGCAACTTGACCGCTCAACAGGATAGCGGATTCGCTGTCAGGCAACGTCAACGCCAGACGTTCCAAGCTCAGCATTTCCCTGAAAGGCTGTACTTCAGCACGCAACTGAAGGGTTAGCGCACCGGTTATATCTGTGGCCGTTTGGGTATCTAGCGCCAGCTGCAAGTCTTGAAGACTGCCTGACAACCGTAATTGCCCGGTCACGGGCGCTGTCACAGGATGCGTTAATTCTTGATTTAATATTGTTTCAATATCAGTAAGTTCAATATGCCAGCTAATGTCAGATACAAGATTATAATCTGCGATAGGCTCGAGTTCGGCCTGCATCTCCAGCCGGGTATTACCCTGCAGCACCTGCAAGTCTTGCAGCACCAGCGTTTGATCCCGAGTAAATGCTGACGCAGAAAATTTTTCCAGATTGAACTGCTGTTCTCCTTGGTGCAATTCAATATCGGTAACCACCAGCGATTGTAACTCCAGTTGCACCGGCAGGGTAATTTCTGGCAACTCGGGCATGCCGGCTGAGGCTTCTTCACTGGTCTGCTGAGATGCAGGCAGTTGCACTGTTAGTTGATCGAGATGCAGGTTTTCTACGCATACTTTCATTTGCAACAGACAGGCAGGTTTCCAGTCCAGCGCCAACTGCTCCAGCGTTATGTGTGTTCCGTTCTGATCATAATCCACCTGCTCAACTCGCAGGTTGGTCAGGGCGCCAGAGACTGATCCGATTTTAACTGAGTCAGGCAGAAACCCCTGGCTTATCTTTAAACCCAGGCCTGCAACACCGGGTAGATACAATAAAGCCAGTAGCAGATAAACAATCAATAACACCACAAGCAGAGGGATCAGTAGCAGTCGTTTCAATCTCACAAATCTGGTCCTAAGGTAAAGTGAATCCTAAAGCCGCTATCACTGATGGGCTTGGCCAGATCCAGACGAATCGGGCCAACGGGCGACTGCCAACGTACACCCACACCCACACTGGTTTTGATCGGGTCACTGTAATCATCAAAGGCATTACCGGCATCGACAAAAGTTGCCAGTCTCCAGTCAGGACGAAACATATAGTCAGTCTCAAGACTACCGACCATAAGATATTGCCCCCCGACTACACTACCTTGATCACTGACGGGTCCGAGTTTTTGATAATCATAACCGCGTACACTGTTATCACCACCAGCATAAAAACGCAGACTGGCGGGTACCTGATCGAAACTACTACTGACCAGCGCACCCAAATCGAAACGTGATAATAACCGCCAATTCTCACCCATAGAGTCAACACGCTTGCCGCTCAATGTGAGCTGCAACAAGCTAACATCAGACAGCAAAGATTCCGATGCACCAGCAATTCCAAAGCTCAGGTTGTATCCTTTACGGGTATTAAAGCGGTCATCCGCCACCGTTTTGTTGAATTGAGCCCGCGGGATTAGTAACAGCTGGTCACGGGTTTCATCATCAAAGGTATATTGCTCCTGCTCCAGATCCAGAGACAGTACCCTCTCCCAATCACCAATCTGCTTCTGCCAGACACCACCAATAGCGTAGGTTCGTGACTCTATAGTGTCTGAATCCTCATCAGAATAACGACTGCGCAGCCCATACTGATCGTAGCGCGGATCTTCACCAGGAATCATGTAGCTCCCGGTCAGGTCGTTACGTATCTGAGACAGGCGCATACGCGCATCCATTTTGTGACCACGACTATTAACATAACGTCGCTCTACGCCCAGCTGCATTCTGGCACCGGTATCAGTACCAAAACCTATACCAGCCTGGTATAGGTTACGCGGTCGCGGAGTCAGTGAGATCTGAATAGGAATTTCACCCTCTTCAAGCTCATCAAGGAGCGGCAGAACCTCCACTTCGGCAAAATAATTGCTGTCTATCAGCGCACCCTGCAAATCGATGAGTCGTGCCACATTCACAGGATCACCTTCGCTGAAGCGAAGATAACGACGAAGCAGGTCTTCAGAAATTGGCGAGTCTGAAAAACGTATTTCACTGATTCGAGTACGTTGACCTGTAGCATAAGTGACTTCTACAACAGCGGTATTAGCCAGTCGATCTACGACGATACGCGAGCGTTCAAAAACAGCCCGGTAATAACCGCGCTCAGACGCAACAGATTGCAGGCGACCTTTCAAACTTTCATAGTCTGGATGGCGCAGCGGCGCTCCGGTTTGCAGTGGGGAGTTTTCGACCAAAGTCAGAAAAGCCGAGTCGCTAGCCCCCTCTCCAGTAATCTGAATATCAACGCGCTCTAGCTGTGTGCGTACACCGGCATCGACTTGATAGTGTGCTAACCAGTCACCGCCGGGTAGTTGTTCCAGCTCAGTTGTCACTGTCGGGTTGTAATAGCCAAAGGGCTCAAGTGATTGGCGCACCTCGTCTTCAGCACGACGATGCAGATAGCGCATACGGCTTTCATTGGTAATCGACTGGCTTTCCAGGGATCCGATACTTAGAAAGGCTTTAACATTACTGGCCAGATCCTCTGGAAGCCCTTCGATTTGCAGGGTTAATTCTGCACTCCAGACACGCGTAGCGCCCAGCAGTAAGCCAGCATAAAGCAACCCGCGAACGCGGCGTGAAAATCTATTCGATTGAATGGTGAAAATCTCCATACCTACACTGAACGGCTACCATCTAAGTAACCAAGTGTAAGAATGGCATAAAAGACCCTGAACGATCCAGCGAAGGACAGATAAAAACAGAAAAAGAAAGGCAGCCGAAGCTGCCTTGATCGATCCAGAGAGTAAATCAGCATATCAGGTTTTAGTAATCAACCCTTGCTGATTCATGATCTCTTCAATTTCCGAAAGGCTGGCTGGATCATCAATGGTTGAAGGTACAGTGTACTCTTTACCATCAGCAATCTGGCGCAGCAACTTACGGAGGATCTTTCCGGAGCGGGTCTTTGGCAGGCGCTGAACCACTATGGCACGGTTGAAACAGGCAATAGGACCTATCTCTTTACGAACCATTGCAATCAGCTCCTTTTCCAGTACCTCTTCTTCCGTTTCCACCCCATCTTTCAACAGAACCAGACCGATAGGAGCCTGTCCCTTGAGCGGATCGTTAACACCGATGACAGCACACTCGGCAACGGCCGGATGGGCTGCAACGATACCTTCCATTTCACCCGTCGATAAACGGTGTCCGGCCACGTTGATAACATCATCGGTACGCCCCATGATGAAGACATACCCTTCTTCATCCATGTAGCCGCCATCACCGGTGGTGTAATAACCAGGCGCCTCGGTCAGATAGCCAGTACGGAAGCGTTCAAAGTCTCCCCATACGGTTGCCAGACAACTGGGTGGCAGTGGAAGTTTAATCGCAATAGACCCCTGCTCACCCGGTGGCAGTTGATTACCTTCCGGATCAAGGATCTGAATGTTATAACCTGGAATCGGTAGTGTTGAAGAACCTGGCTTGGTGGGTTTAGGCTCAATCCCCATCAAATTACCGCAAATAGCCCAGCCGGTTTCAGTCTGCCACCAATGATCAACAACCGGCTTACCGGTTTTCTCAACAGTCCAATCGTAGGTAGGTGGATCCAGACGCTCACCCGCCATAAAGATAGTTTTCAGTGCCGAGGTGTCGTATTTTCCGAACTCAACCGCATCAGCATCTTCTTTCTTAATGGCACGGAAAGCGGTCGGTGCGGCAAACAGTGCTTTAACACCATAGTCCGCACACACACGCCAGAAAGCACCGGCATCCGGCGTGCGTACAGGCTTACCCTCGTAAACAACTGTGGTGCAACCCGCCAGCAGTGGCGCATAGACAATATAGGAGTGTCCCACTACCCAACCCACATCTGAAGCGGCCCAGAAGACTTCACCAGGGCTCATATCGTAAATGGCCTTCATGGAATATTTGAGTGCTACGGCATGGCCACCATTATCACGCTGCACTCCTTTAGGCTTTCCTGTCGTGCCCGAGGTATACAGAACATAGAGTGGATCAGTGCCTTTTACTGGCACACAATCAGCTGGCTCAGCCGTAG
This sequence comes from Nitrincola sp., assembly GCF_048264025.1. Lineage (NCBI taxonomy): Bacteria > Pseudomonadati > Pseudomonadota > Gammaproteobacteria > Oceanospirillales > Oceanospirillaceae > Nitrincola > Nitrincola sp. The sequence continues at coordinate 145,677 of NZ_JBLXDN010000004.1, read as the reverse complement.
CCATGGCGTCATGCCAGTCGATATCCTGACCTTCAATCATTTCCGCTTTCGCTTGAGGGCGCTGCAGTATCACACAACACTCAGGTTTGTGTGCAGACAGACGCAAGGCTTCATCCAGCATGGGTTTGTATTCAATAACCTTTTTAACTTCCACACCACAGGAGGCCGAGACCACAACTTTAGGCTCGGCATCTTCAATGCGTACAGCCAGCTCATGCGGTGCAAACCCACCAAACACCACTGAGTGCACGGCACCCAATCTGGCTACGGCCAGCATGGCAATCAGTGCTTCCGGAACCATTGGCATGTAAAGAACAACACGATCGCCTTTTTCGACACCCTGCTGCTTAAGCACACCGGCAAATTTTGCCACCTGGTCACGCATCTCGCGGTAACTCAGCTTGCTGCGGGTATCCGTGACCGGGGAGTCGAAAATAACGGCGGCCTGATCGCCACGTCCCTGCTCTACGTGGTAATCCAGCGCCATATAGGCGGTATTCATCTCACCATCAGCAAACCAACGGTCGATACCGTTTTCATCCTTTGACAGAATCTGCTGTGGCTGCTTGTACCAGGGCAGGTCAGCCGCTTTTTCGGCCCAAAAGGTTTCCGGATTTTCGACAGATTTTGTGTATTCAGCATGATAGGACATAGAGCGGGTCCTTTGTATTGGGTTATTAAACGCGTTATTGAGGGGCTGGCCTTATTATTGTTGACACTTGGCCCTTACAAGAGTGCTCACTTTAACTAAACTTAACCATAATTTAACTAAGACAAAAGGATGATAAAGGCTATTAAATAGCAAAAAAGTGTCTATTTAGCCGTATTTACAGATAATAAATAAAATTACAAACAATCCAGGGTGTCGACAATCCTGGATGAAACACCCTTTAAACGATCGTTTGCAAACTTTATATTAATGCAGCAGAAGCACCTGCAACGTAAAAGTTTTTCATTCATACATGAATCAGACTCAGGCAAAACGGCATGAAATTCAGGTACAATCCTCTTCCCGCTTCAGGTTAATTTTCTAAGGCATATCCCGTGAGCAGATCCGCAGCATTTACATCTCTGGAACAGACCCTCAATCAGCGCATCATGATTCTGGATGGTGGTATGGGTACCATGATTCAGAATGAAAAGCTGGAAGAGGAGGATTACCGCGGTGAGCGATTCGCCGACTGGCACAGTGATGTTAAAGGCAACAATGATCTGCTGGTACTGTCTCAACCGGAGATGATCCGCCGCTTGCACACTGAGTACCTCAGAGCGGGCGCCGATATTATCGAAACCAACACTTTCAATGCGACTGTAATCGCTATGGCCGATTACGACATGCAAGCGCTCAGCCGCGAGATCAATGTTGCCGCGGCACGTCTTGCCCGAGAGGCCTGTGACGAGATCACCGCCGAAACACCTGATCGACCCCGTTATGTCGCCGGCGTTCTGGGACCAACCAACCGTACCGCTTCTATTTCACCTGACGTGAATGATCCGGGGTTTCGCAACGTTTCTTTTGATGAACTGGTGGAAGCCTATACCGAATCCATTGATGGCCTGATCGAAGGCGGCATAGATCTGATTCTGATCGAAACCATTTTTGATACCCTGAATGCCAAAGCGGCAATCTACGCGGTTGAGTTGTACTTTGATGAGCATCAACTGCGTCTGCCGGTGATGGTGTCTGGCACCATCACCGATGCTTCTGGCCGCACCCTGTCTGGCCAGACGACAGAAGCCTTCTGGAACTCCGTACGCCATGCCCGCCCGATTACTATCGGCCTTAACTGCGCACTGGGGCCTAAAGAACTGCGCCAGTATGTAGAAGAACTATCACGTATATCTGAAACCTATGTATCAGTTCACCCTAACGCCGGCCTGCCCAACGCCTTTGGCGAATACGATGAAACGCCGGAACAGATGGCAGCTGAAATCAAGGAATGGGCTGAGTCAGGGTTCGTCAATATAGTCGGTGGTTGCTGCGGCACCACACCGGAGCATATCCGGGTCATCCGTGAAGCTATAGAACACTGCGCCCCTCGCCCACTGCCGGAGATTCGCGTCGAATGCCGACTGGCCGGTCTGGAACCTTTGAACATCGGTGCCGAAACCCTGTTCGTCAACGTTGGCGAGCGCACCAACGTCACCGGCTCGGCGCGCTTTCGTCGCCTGATCAAGGAAGGTGATTACGAAACCGCTCTGGATGTTGCCCGACAGCAGGTAGAATCCGGCGCACAGATTATCGACATCAATATGGACGAAGGCATGCTCGATGCCGAAGCGGCGATGATCCGCTTCCTCAATCTGATCGCTTCCGAGCCGGATATCTCCCGGGTGCCGATCATGCTCGATTCATCCAAGTGGGAAATTCTTGAACAAGGCCTGAAGCGTATTCAGGGTAAAGGCATCGTCAATTCCATCAGCCTGAAAGAAGGTGAAGCGAACTTCATCGAACAGGCACGCAAGATCCGCCGCTATGGCGCCGCTGTGGTGGTGATGGCGTTTGATGAAACCGGTCAGGCCGATACTTATCAGCGCAAAATCGAAATCTGCGAACGCTCCTACAAGGTGCTCACCGAAGAGGTTGGCTTTCCACCGGAAGATATTATCTTCGATCCCAATATCTTCGCTATTGCCACCGGCATAGAAGAACACGACAACTACGCTGTCGACTTTATTCAGGCGACCCACTGGATCAAGCAGCACCTGCCCTACGCTATGGTATCGGGTGGTGTCTCTAACGTGTCCTTCTCTTTCCGCGGCAACGACAAGGTGCGTGAAGCCATCCATTGTGTGTTTCTCTATCACACCATTAAAAATGGTATGGACATGGGAATAGTGAACGCAGGGCAACTGGCGATCTATGACGATCTGCCAGACGAGCTACGTGAACATGTCCTGGACATCGTGCTTAACCGCCGTGCCGACGGTACCGAGCGTATGCTGGAGCTGGCAGAAAAATACCGGGGTGATGGCTCCGTCGCCGTTTCCACTCAGGATTTGGCCTGGCGCGAATTGAGTGTTGAGGAGCGTCTTGCACATGCCCTGGTTAAAGGCATTACCGATTACATTGATGAGGATGTCGAAGAATGCCGACAGAAGTTTGATCGACCCATTCAGGTAATTGAAGGCCCACTGATGGACGGCATGGGTATCGTTGGCGACCTGTTTGGCGCTGGCAAGATGTTCCTGCCGCAAGTGGTCAAGTCAGCGCGGGTGATGAAAAAAGCCGTCGCCTACCTGATGCCCTATATTGAAGCCGCCAAGGCCGACAATGCCAGCAGCTCGGCAGGCAAAGTGATCATGGCCACAGTGAAGGGTGATGTTCACGATATCGGTAAGAACATTGTTGGCGTGGTACTGCAGTGTAATAACTTTGAAGTGATCGATCTGGGCGTGATGGTGCCCTGCGAAACCATTCTAAGAACGGCGCGCGAACAACAAGCGGATATTATCGGTTTGTCCGGTTTGATTACGCCCTCACTGGATGAGATGGTGCATGTCGCCAAAGAGATGCAACGTCAGGACTTTCATATCCCACTGATGATCGGGGGTGCCACCACCTCCAAAGCCCATACCGCCGTCAAGATTGAGGCCCACTACAAAAACCATCAAGTGGTGCACGTTACCAATGCTTCACGCTCTGTAGGTGTGGCGTCTTCGCTGCTATCAAAAGAAAAGAAAGATAATTTTATCAAAGAGATAAAAGAAGAATATCAGGCGGTGCGCGAAAGACATGCCGAGCGTCAAAGTGATACACGCCGCATCACCCTGGAAGCGGCCCGCGCTAATCACTTTCCGATTGACTGGCAAGACTACACCCCACCCACCCCTTTGCAGCCCGGTATCCAGGTATTTGATAATTACGATCTGAACCGACTGCGGGAATATATCGACTGGACCCCCTTCTTCCAGGCCTGGGAACTGGCTGGACGTTTCCCCCGTATTCTCGATGATGCCGTTGTGGGTGTTGAAGCACGCAAACTGTTTATCGATGCTCAAGCGATGTTAACCGACCTGATCGACAATAAACGCCTGACCGCCCGCGCTGTCATCGGCCTGTTTCCGGCAAATCAGGTGGGTCACGATGATATTGAGCTCTACACGGACTCATCCCGTGAACAAGTATTGATGCGCACTCATCACCTGCGACAGCAGATGCAAAAAATTCCCGGCAAGGCCAACATGTGCCTGGCTGATTTTGTGGCACCCAAGGCCTCAGGCAAACAGGACTGGATTGGCGGCTTTGCGGTCTCCACCGGTTTTGGCACTGATGAACTGGTTGAGCAGTATGAAGCACAGCAGGACATCTACAACAGCATTATGGTCAAAGCCTTGGCCGACCGTCTGGCAGAAGCCTTTGCTGAGCACCTGCATGCCCGCATCAGACGTGAATTCTGGGGCTATGCAGCGGATGAGCAACTGGATAATGAGGCGCTGATCAAAGAAAAGTATCAGGGTATCCGGCCCGCACCCGGCTACCCGGCCTGCCCGGAGCACACCGAAAAAGGTCAGCTTTGGCAACTGCTCAATGTTGAAGAAAATATCGGCATTACCCTGACTGACAGTTACGCCATGCTACCCACGGCAGCCGTAAGTGGCTGGTACTTCAGCCACCCGGACTCACAGTACTTTGGTGTGGCCAAAGTCAGTGAAGACCAGGTCGAGAGCTATGCCAAACGCAAAGGCTGGTCCATGCAAGAAGCTGAACGCTGGCTGGCGCCAAACCTGGGTTATGAACCTGAGCAGAAATAAGCGTTGGTATTTTGCTGGGATATGACAAGAATTAAATTGTTTAAATAGATTATCTGGACTCAGGACTCATCAACTATGGAACATAAATTCTGGAATGATCGCTGGGAGCTGAATCAGATCGGCTTTCACCAGGAAGAGATTAATACCTATCTGGAAAGTCACTGGCAGGAACTCGGCCTGGGTGATAATGCACCGGTATTTGTGCCCTTGTGCGGCAAAAGTCTTGATATGCTTTGGTTACGTGAACAAGGCCACGCTGTTCTGGGAATCGAACTGAGTGAGATAGCGTTAGCGCAGTTTTTCACCGAAAACCAACTCCCCTTCACGCGTCAGCAACAGGGAGACTTTGTTTGCTTCCAAGCGGAACAATTGCGCTTACTTGCCGGTGACTTTTTTAAATTAACGCCAGCCGACATAGCACCGATAGACGCCGTCTACGACCGTGCTTCCTTAATCGCTCTCCCACCCGAAATGCGGGTCGATTATGCCCATCATATGGCGCGTCTACTGCCAGAAGGGGCTCACATCTTATTAATTTCATTGGAATATGAAGATGGAATGCTAAAAGGCCCTCCATTTTGCGTGCGCGAAGCAGAAGTGCAGCAACTATTTTCCGAATGGTTCGATGTGACACGAAAAGGCCGCTTTGAAGGGGTGTGGGCGAAGAAAAAACCGGCAACAGAGGTGGTGTATACCCTTACCCGAAACTCCGCTTACCCCGAAGCATAATCACCGCCGCCAAACACACTATTGCAATACCAATAAAGGTGAGCAGATTCACCACTTCCTGCCAGAGCAGCCACCCCATCAGCGTAGCAAAAATCACCGACGCATAGGTAAAGGGTCCGAGCTGACCCGCTGGTGCCAGTCCATAGGCACGAGTAAGCAGTAGCTGTGCCAGGGTCGATGTGGCCGCAAGGCCGAACAACCAAGCAAAATGTTCAGCGCTCGGCATCACCCAATTCAATGCAGCGGGAATAGCCGCTAACAAAGAACCAAAGAAGGCAAAGTAAAACACTATTTTTTGCGGTGACTCACTGCCGCGCATCGAACGAATGCTGACTTTAGCTAACGCACCCAGCATCGCCCCGAATAACCCGACAAAGACAGCAAGGTGCAGCACACCTTGATCAGGTTGAAGAATCAGTGCCACACCGGTAAAACCGACCAAAATAGCCACCTTAACTCGGTTCGATATGGGCTCTTTCAGCCACCAGAGTGCAATGAGGGGTAAAAAGAATGGCGCCGTTTGTTTCAGCATGGCCGCCTGCCCTAGTGGCAGATGGGCCCAGGAGTAAAACAGACAGCTCATGGCCGACACGCCAATCAAGGCACGGATGAAGTGCAGATGGATACGTTGTGTGGGTAGCTGCCGTTTACCATATCTTAGTATCCACGGCAGCATTAACACCAGGCTGAGCAAATTGCGCATCAGCACAATCACCTCAGTCGGCAGGTCTGCACTCACCTGCCGAATGATCATACCACTCCCTACCAGAAATATTTCTGACACAACAATAAGCAACGCACCACGCGTTAATGGAGTCATAAGATAGACGCTGATTATATTTCTATACGCTGATAATCATCCGATAACTCCGTAGATAGCTTGCTACTGGAAACCACCGCTACACTTTGCTTATCAGGGTTAAGCCAGGTTCTGGCCACACGCTGCAGATCTTCCTCTGTGACGGTCAAAATACGCTGACGAAAATGCAGACGCTCTTCCTGAGTACGGCCAAACAGGTTGGCGTGATAATCTTTTTTCGCTTCACCTGCAGGCGATCCTGGTTTATCTATAGAGCTGACCACACCCAGAATAGCTTCTTCCACTTTGGCCTTTTCCGGCAGGGTATTCAGCACCCAGTCTTTGGCCGCAAGGAAGTCCTGCAAGGTGGCTTCCAATCGCGGATCTCGGTAAGAGAAAAAGCGGAATACGGCATTGCCGTTATCCTGACCGGCACCGGCACCATAAGCCCCGCCCTGTTCACGTATGGCGCGGTGTAAAAAACCATTACGCAGATAATCACCCAACACCGTTAGCGCGGCCGCATCTGGATGCTGAGTCGGTACTGTCGGAAATGCCATGGCACAGAAATTTACTTGCGTATCCACCAACCAGACTTGCTTAACACCTTCACGCGTCTGAGGTAACTGCAAGGCACTGAAATTTTCAGCCTGTTCCGGCACGCCCTGCCAGATCTGTCGGCATACCTTATCCATCGACGCCTCAAACTCAGCCTCACCTACCAACAGAAAGTGTCGCGGTGCAACCCGAATCAAATCATGCAGGGTTTGTAACTGCTGTGCCAGATCCAACAGTGCTGCTTCATCGCCCATGGCTTTATCCAGCGCCTTCAAACGACGAATACCTTCCAGGCCAGTGGTTATGTGTGCCAAATTGCCAGCTGGGCTCAGTGCCGCACAAGCAGCCTGCATGGCCAGTCCGTGACCTCGGCCAGTAATTCCACTGACACGGCGTGAACGCATCTGCGCCACTATTTCTTTTATCCGCTTATGTTCATCAAAACGTGCTGAGGTTAGTGTTTCCGCCAAAAGTGCTGTGAGTTTTTCCTGATTCACAGCCAGCGCCTTGGCTGACAATACCAGATAACCGGTTACTTGCTGTTCATCATCTGGCGCACCCCGCACGCTTGTAGAGGCTGAAACACTACCGGAAATTTCACTTTGATAAGCCTGATTCTCTTTGTAGTCGCGCTCACCACAACCCAACTCAGTCAAGCAGTGACTATAGAGTGGCAGGAGCGCAAGCTGCGCTTCAGTCAGCTGTGGCAGGCCAACAATCACTTGCTGGTAGGATAAGCCATTGGTACCGGTTGAATACCAGCAGCCTTTACCCGCCAGTGATGGCAGACTAGAGGACTGGGGCAGATTCAAGGCTAAAGGCACATCTTCCAGGGTGACACAGGGAAGAATGCTGTCGTCATCCACCTGCAGTTGACGCGCCTCCAGTGCTTGAGCCTGTATCACTAATGCCTCAGCGTCGGCATCAGATAGTCCTGCCTTGATACTGGCCAACTTAGCCGCTTCTGCTGCATTTCGACGCTCTGCCAACTCAGCATCTGGGCGTAATGTCAGTCTGACACGGTGTGGATTATCCAATAACCAGCGATGAATCAGTTCAGGAATAAAATCCGGACTTTTAATTTTTTCGCGCAAGGCTTCCAGCGCCGGATCAATATTCAGCGCTTCTAACGGATCACCGCGATGAATTCCGGCAGATAAGCCAGCCAGAATCAACTGCAGACCAAAAGGCATGCCATCACCAGTAATTTCACGCTGAGACAGCTCTAATTGGTGTAGCTGAGCCTCAACCATGCGCGGGTCCACACCCTGTTCAGCAATCTGCTGCAGGGTTGTCAGCACCAGATTTTCAAAAGCTTCGGCCCGTTCTGGTTCACTGCCTTCAATGCCACACAAAAAACTCATTTCGCGATTGGAATCTTCCAGACCGCATAAGGGTGATGGACCACTGCCAAGCTCACTGGACTCCAACACGGAACGCAGCGGTGAGCTGGAATTGTCCAGCAGCACCTGAGTAAGAAGATGCGCTTCCATTAAGGCATTAGTATCAATAGAGCGAGGCAGCAACCACCCCATGACATGATGCGTATGCCCTTCCAGCGTCGGCTGATCACAGGCATAGGCTTCTTCAACACACATGGGTGCGAAATAACGCTTTTCATCTTTGACCTGAAGCTGCAGTCCACTGCGCTCAAAGCGTGACAAGGCCAGCGTATCCATACGCTCCTGCAACTCAGATGGAGGCAGATTGCCGAAGGTCATAAACACGGCATTACTGGGGTGATAGTGGCTTTTGTAAAAACTCAACAGCTGCTCATAGCTCAGATCAGGGATACAGCCAGGTTCACCGCCACTATTGTGGTGATAAGTGGTTTGCGGAAACAGATAGCAAGACAGGCTCTGCCAGAGGGTTGAAACAGTGGAGCTCATTGCCCCTTTCATCTCGTTGTACACCACCCCTTTATAGGTCAGCTCGGATGCAGGATTAGAAGCTTCGGTAAACTCCATCCGATGACCTTCCTGGGCAAAATCCAGCGGATCAAGACGGGAGAAAAATACCGCATCCAAGTATACATCCAGCAGATTGAAATAATCCTTGCGGTTCTGACTGGCAAATGGATAGGCCGTCCAGTCACTACTGGTAAAGGCATTCATGAAGGTGTTTAGCGAACGCCGTGTCATCATAAAAAACGGATCGCGTACCGGGTAACGCTCACTGCCGCAAAGCACGGTGTGTTCCAGAATATGTGCCACACCAGAGGAATCTTCCGGCATAGTTCTCAAGGCTACAAGAAATACATTTTCATCACTATCAGCATGAATATGATAATGTTTTGCGCCGGTTTTAATGTGCTCGAACTCACTAACCTCTACCGCCAATGACTGAATCCACTGGCAACGATTAAATTTAAAACTGGTATGAGCTTGCATAATAGGTGTAAATCCTGACACTGATCATTATTTAAGCAACACTTGTATGTTACTCTAGTGAGTCAATTGTACCTGTTCAATGTACGAATTTCTCTGCCTGTAACCTGCAATCCAGTGCTTAAGACGATAAACCTTCAAATCTAAAAACAATTGACAGAAATTAAAAGCGAAACTACATTAGCTTTAGTTGTTGCAATGCACAAATAATTCTCTCTTGAGGTGACCCCATGTACGATCAAATGAAAAGCTCCATGAAACCAATGATGGATATGGCTGAAATTAATAAAAAAACCGCCGAGAAGTTGATTACATTACAATCTCAGTATGTCAGCGAGTTTGTTAGCAGCAGCCTGTCACAAATGAAGTCCCTATCTGAAATTAAAGACCCTAAAACAGCCATCGAGGCACAAATTCGCTACATGAAAGAAATCGAAGCTAAAGCATCTGATGTTGCTCAGCAGGAAATTTCCGCATTGAGCGAAGCTAAGGCCCAATTGTCACTACTGATGGAAAAAACCCTGGAAGAAATGGGTGAAAGTGATTATCTGGCTGAAGTTCAGAAAATGATGCAGACCTACAAAAAGCAGTAAAGCCTTCATTGTTCAGTGCATAGGATTGCTTGACAACCTCTAGTCTTTGCTGTAGAAAGGGACAAATGCTGCACTGCACAATAAATTTAATTGATGCCTCGAGGAATAAATCATGACAGATCCAATGAAAGACCTGAAAAAAAGCTTTGAAGAAGCTATGAAGCCAGTTGCTGACAGCTTCACAGAAGCCATGAAGCCAATGACTGAAATGTCAGAAACGATGATGAAGAAAGCCGAAGAGCAGTTTGAGCCGGTTAAAGAAAAGTTTGCACCGGCGCTGGAAATGGCTGAAGTAAACCGCACCACAGCTGAAAAACTGATGGCAATCCAGGCTGAATACGTGTCTGACTTTGTTAATGCCAGTCTGGCACAGTTCAAGTCACTGGTAGACGCAAAAGATCCTAAAGAAGCCGTCAAGCTTCAGGTAGAGTTTCTAAAAACTCTGGATTCCAAGTTCACTGATGTTGCCGAGAAAGAACTGGCAACTCTGACCGATGCCAAAGACAAAATCACCGAGATCGTTGAAAAAAGCATGTCAGAGCTGGGTGATGCTCCGTTTATGTCTGAGTTCAAACAGTTTGATTTGAGTAAGTTTGATCTATCCAAACTGATTCCAGGAAACACCACAGCCAAGCCTAAAGCGGCTAGCAAGCCAGCTGCCACAGCGTCGGCTGCCGCAACAAAACCTGCCAGCAAGCCAGCAGCCAAACCCGCCACGGCGCGTAAAGCGGCTGCTCCAGCTGCAAAACCAGCAGTTCCAGCGAAACCAGCCGCAACCACCCCTGCCAAGCAAGAAGCGGCAGCTCCGGCGGCGACAAAACCTGCAGCTAAGCCAGCCGCTAAACCAGCTGACAAAGCCTGATTCTGTTGTAATTCAGCAGGGGCATTGGTCTTCGTGCGATTCTATCGCCGAGGGCCAGGCCCCTCTAGCTACCCTGCCTCACCTTACCTGCTTTTTTTACTACTTTCATAGTCATACTATCTGATAGGCTTCAATGCAGATCAGACTCTCGTTTGTGTTCGCTATTTAATAAAAACTTCACATTGGTTAAATATGATCTAATCTTGATGGATAACTCTACGTTTAATTAACATCAGGAACTTGCCATGACAGTCTCACGACGCAAATTTTTGAAAGGTGCGGCGGCTGCCGGCACCTTAGCAGCGGCTTCTCCGTTTTTTATTAACACCAGTCTGGCCGCGGCGAAAGAGCTGCGCATTTATGCCTGGGCTGGATATATTACTGACGAGATGCTCGCCGACTTTAAACAAAAAACCGGTATCAACGCTACCTTTACCCCCTACGGCACTAACGATGAGCTGATGAACTCACTGCGCGCTACTGATGGCACAGGCTTTGATATCATTATGCCAACGGTTGACCGAGTTCCTGGCTATGTTGAATATGATCTGGTTCAACCCTTGGATACCAGTCGTGTCAACTGGAATGGCGCACTGGACAGTGCCATTGAAGGCTCTGAGGTGGGTGGCATTGTCGATGGGAAACGCTACTTTGCTCCCTCTGACTGGGGCACTGAGGCCATCTGCTACAATAAAGAGCTAACCAGCATTGATCGTAACAACCTGAGCTATGGTGACCTTTGGACACCTGAACATGCGGATGGTGTAACGGTTCGCGGCCACTCGGCACTGGTCGGCATTGGTCTGTGGCTGGAAAAAGCAGGCAAGCTCCCCTTCCCGCTGCTGGACTCCTACAAAAACGAACAGGCTATGCGTGCCAACTTTGACGTGATCCTTAAAGTGGCTACCGAGCACAAACACATGATTGCGCAGTTCTGGTCTACCGAGAACGAAGCGCAAGGTGCCTTCCTGGCTAACGGTGCGGTGATTGGTCAGACCTGGGATAGCACAGCGTTTAATCTGATCAAAGAAGGCGAACCTATGGGTTATGCGGCCCCTAAAGAAGGCGCTATGGCCTGGATGGAAGGCTTCGTCATTCCGAAAAATGCCAATAATGTGGATGCCGTTTACGAATTCATTAACTGGTATTACACACCAGAAGCGGGTGCCATGTTTGTTAAAGCTACTGGCTATAATTCAACCTCCAAAGGAGCGTCTGATTTACTGCCAGAGGAAACCAAGCAGTTCTTCCTGGACTCTTACACAGAGCAGGATCTGAACAACCTCTGGTGGTGGCCGATTCAGGAGCCTTGGTACGTTGCCCTGCGCAATGAATACCAGGACCGCTACCTTTCCGCCTGATGCTAATCTGATCCCTCTGACGCATGACCCAGCACTGGGTCATGCGCACCGACTCACTGTGAGACTTTATGGATAGTAGTGTTCATCTTGATAATGTGATGATGCGATTTGATAACCTGGTCGCCGTTCAACCCACTGACTTGAAAATCGAATCGGGTGAATTTTTCAGTTTTCTCGGCCCATCAGGCTGCGGTAAAACGACCCTACTCAACATGATCAGTGGTTTTCTTGACCCGACTGAAGGTACGGTTCGTATCGGCGGTGAAGACATGCGCAAGGTGCCCGCCAACAAACGGCCAACTTCAATGATCTTTCAGAATCTGGCCCTGTTTCCATTAATGACTGTTGCAGAGAACATTGAATTTGGTCTGGAAGTCCGAGGAGTTAAAAAAGCGCAGCGCAAAAAGGTGTCGGATCGTCTGCTCAATCTGGTGGCCCTGCCTGAATGCCGTGATAAGCGCATCGCTGATCTCTCCGGCGGTCAGAAGCAGCGCATTGCCATTGCGCGCGCCCTTGCCGTTGAGCCCAGGGTGCTGCTGCTGGATGAACCCCTCTCCGCACTGGATCTGAAGCTGCGTCAGCACATGCGCACAGAGTTAAAAGCGATCCAGCGTAAAACCGGCATTACCTTTATCTACATTACCCATGATCAAGGTGAAGCACTGACCATGTCGGATCGAGTCGGCGTGATGTCCGCGGGCAAACTACAACAAGTGGCCGACCCCGTCACCCTCTATAGAGCCCCAACAACCCCCTTTACTGCATCCTTCGTCGGTGAGAATAACCGTATTGAGGGCAAGGTGGTCAGTCTTGCTGGCAACCAAGCCACCCTGGATTGTGGCGAGATGGGCTGGTTATCGGGCATACGAGTCGACGAGTTATCTATAGGCGAGCACGCCCTACTGTTTATCCGACCTGAGCTGCTGAACCGTCGTACCAGCAGCAGCGACAATTGTTTTACCGCACAGGTTCAGGAGCTTAGCTTTGAAGGCGCTTACCTGATGATGGAAGCCACATTGCTCAACAGCCAAAGTAGCATCCGCGCACAACTTCTCAGCGATGTGAATATTGGCGATCTGGCCATAGGTAATCAGGTTATCTTTGGGTTTAACCCCCAGGATGCCATCATCATGGCGGCAAAACGCGATGTATAAACAACTTTCAGACCGCTTCGGCCCTCTGGTTACGATCGGCATTCTACTGGTTATGCTGTTGTGGCTTGTGCTGTTAGTTATCCTGCCCCAGATTCTGATGATCGATTATTCATTGAAACCTAATCTGCCGCCAAGTCAGCTGGGTGGAATCAATGATAACTACACCCTAAGCAATTATGCGACCCTGCTTGATAACCAGATCCATCAGAGCATTTTTTTTAAGACTATCTGGTCAAGTGTACTGGTCACCGCCTGCACCCTGATGCTCTGCTATCCCTTGGCCTATTACCTGGCCAAGGTTGCCACACCCCGGCAAGCAGCTCTCTGCGTACTACTACTGATTATTCCGTTCTGGATCAATGAAATTCTGCGTACCTTTTCCTGGTTCATTATTCTTTCATATCGCGGCCCATTAAATGCCATGTTACTCGGTATAGGCTTGATTGATCGTCCGATACGCTTTTTATCTGGTGACGGTGGCGTCATCATCGGTATGGTTTACGCCTACATTTTGTTTATGGTATTCCCGCTTTATAATGCCATAGAAAGCCTGGACAGCAACCAGATCAAAGCGGCCAGAAATCTGGGTTCTGGTTGGATCAGAACGCATTATCGCATCATTATTCCGCATGCTAAGCCGGGTATCGCAACTGGTTGCATCATGGTGTTTATGCTCTCTGCGGGTAGCTATGCCGTCCCCGCATTGTTAGGCTCACCCGGCAGCCGATGGTTCACGCAAATTATCTACAATTGGTTCTTTGAAGGCGGTGACTGGAATCAGGGTGCTGCCTATGCCTTTATTTTATTGTTGCTCTGCATTGGCTTTATTGTCCTGGTGATGCGCCTGTTCAAGGTCGGTTTGGGAGATATCGCACGATGACCTCCAACACTATTCTAAAATGGGGTATTCGCTTCTATATCACCCTGTTTTTTCTTTATCTGTTTACCCCTCTGATTATCATGTCAGCAGCCACCTTTAATGACAGTCGCTTTCCCACCATCTCACCTTGGCGAGGTACCACCCTTAAATGGTTTGAGGAGCTCTGGAGCGACTCGGGTATGTGGCAAGCTTTGAGCAACAGCGCTGTGATTGCTGCAGGTGTTCTAGTGATTGCGGTTCCTATCGGCGTGGCCTGTGCGCTGTTTCTATCCACCTACCGTGGTGGTGGCAAGAATTTTATCTATGGCCTGATGCTGTCTCCCTTGCTCACACCCGGTGTTATTATCGGCATATCCACACTGATTTTTTGGCGCAGCCTAGGCGTCAGTGGTGGTATTTTTCTTACCATCATTGCCCAAACCACCTTCATTGCGGCCTATGTCATGTTGATGATTCTGGCACGCATGCAGCGTTTTGACCGAACCTTGGAGAATGCCGCCTTCAGCCTGGGTGCCAGCCACCTGCAAGTATTCAGACGCATTACCCTGCCCTACCTGATGCCAGCCATACTCTCAGCTGGTGTTATCGCTTTTTTACAGTCGTTTGAAAATTACAATACAACCCTGTTTGTTAAGGGTCATGATACAACGCTCACTGTCTATATCGCCTCTAAAGTCAGAACAGGCCTCACCCCCTCTGTTAATGCGCTGGGATTAGTCCTGATTGTCATTACTATTCTGCTCGCGGCAGCTTATGAGCTCAGGCGTCGACACGAAGTCAGAGTGGCTGAACAAGCCGCTTTACAGGTTGCACAAGACAACTGATATTCGATTAACTTGATGATCTACCTTTAGGAATCTCTATGCTCGCTAGTCGTTTAATTGCTCACCGTGGTTGCTCCTTGCTGGCACCTGAAAACACCTTAGCGGCCATGACGCTAAGCAAAAATCTCGGTATAGGCTGGGTCGAGCTGGATGCAAACCTCATGGGTGATGGAACCCTGGTGGTTTTTCATGATGACCGGCTTGAGCGCCTGACCAACGGTCAGGGCAATCTGATGGATCTAGGCGCCCAAGATTTAGCCGGTCTGGATGCCGGTAGCCATTTTTCAGCGGCTTACCAAGGGGAAACTATCCCGACACTGGAGCAGATGCTCAAACAGCTCGACCGGGATCAAATGGGACTGAACCTGGAAATCAAACGCTATCCAAGCTTCACGGCTGAGCAGATTGTTCTGCCTGTTATTGCATCGCTTGAGCGTCACTGGAAAGTGTTTGATCGTCTAATTATTTCCTGTTTTGATACAGAGGTGCTAGCCCTGATCCGCCAGCAAAAACCGGACTGGCCGCTAGGTCAGTTATGGGAAGAGTTACCCAGTGACTGGCAAACAACAGTAGAACAACTCAATGCGGTCAGTGTCCATCTGGATCATACATCCTTAACCAACACGCAAGCCAAAGCGATTAAACAAGCCGGCCTGGATTTATACGTCTATACCGTGAATGATAAAGCCACAGCAGAGCGCTTATTTGACATGGGCGTAGATGGTATTTTTACAGACGATCCCACCCTATTTTAGTTAACTATCTTTTCAGCAAGCCTGGTTGGAGCACAAATGCATGAATGAAAAAATTCATGATCTGGTGGTGATCGGCGGTGGTATCAATGGTGTAGGTATTGCGGCAGATGCAGCTGGACGTGGGCTGTCAGTGGCATTACTGGAGGCCGATGACCTTGCCAGCGGCACCTCATCCTGGAGCTCTAAGCTTATCCATGGGGGATTGCGCTACCTTGAATATTATCAATTTCGTTTGGTTAAGGAATCTTTGGCAGAGCGTGAAGTACTGCTAAAAATGGCGCCACACTTGGTGACACCACTGAGATTCAAAATGCCTCATCATCCGGGTCTACGTCCAGCCTGGATGATCAGTGCCGGTTTGTTTTTGTATGACCATTTAAGTAAACGGGTTTCTCTGCCAGGGTCTAAGCGTATTCATTTTTCAGCTGATAGCTGTCTTCAACCCGAGTTCAAGATCGGTTTTGAATACAGCGATTGTCGTGTAGATGACGCCCGTTTAGTAGTGATGAACGCCAAACTTGCTGAGCAGAAAGGAGCGTTAATCCTCACTCGCTGCCTAGTAACTGGCGCTGAACGTGACAACGGTATTTGGCTGATTTCAGTTACGACTGCTAAGGGTGAAACATCGACATTACAAGCCAAAACACTGGTGAATGCAGCAGGCCCTTGGGTAAGTCAGGTATTGAAACAAATACCTGATGGAAAAAGTCAGCATCAGGTGCGCTTAGTAAAAGGCAGCCACCTGGTTGTGCCGCGTATTCATGATGATCCAGCGGCGTATATCCTTCAGAACAACGATGGGCGTATTGTCTTTGTCATCCCCTATCTGGATGATTACTCACTCATCGGTACAACCGATGTTGATTATGCCGGTGATCCACGCACGCCGGAAATCGATGAGGCTGAAATTGATTATCTGATCAAGGTAACCACGGATTATTTTCGCTGTACCCTAACCCGCGAAGCGATTGTCTGGACCTACTCCGGTGTACGCCCATTAATGCAAGGTGAGCACGAAGCCCATCAATCTGCCACAAAAATTACGCGGGATTATCAACTTGAACTTGATGTACAGGCGGGTCAGGCACCGTTGTTATCAGTCTACGGCGGCAAGCTGACTACCTATCGTAAGCTGTCCGAGTCGGTACTTAACAAGCTACGCCCCTACTTGCCCGCCATGGGTGATGTCTGGACAGCCTCGGCAATCTTACCTGGCGGTGAAGGCATAATCTCGCCGCAAGCCTATGCGCAGGAACTTGCGGAGCATTATCCGTTTTTGGATCGGCAGCAAGCACGCCGCCTGGCACTTACCTATGGGCGGCAGTGTGAAATTTGGCTGGCTGGTGCAACTTCACTGAATGACTTAGGCACTCGCTATGGGGTTCTGTTTGAGCGAGAAGTGAAATATCTGATCGATGAAGAGTGGGCAAAGAGTTGCGATGACATCATTTGGCGTCGCACTAAAGTCGGCATCAGCCTGCCAAAGGCCGACGCGCAATCCCTTGAGAAATTTGTTAGCGCCTACTGTGCAAAATGATTGTAACCCTACAGCAGACGGATAAGATCACTTAACGTCTTGGAGATTTTGGCTTTGCCGACACAGGCCTAACCTTTCCCTTTGCCGTAGTTGGCTTTTTGGAGGCCGATTTCAAGCCGGGGCGTGCCGCTTTACTCTGATTAGCACGTGAATCACTTCGTCCGCGCGCACCGGCAGCAGAGCCAGAGCTTCGCGACTTAGGCTGGCCTGTGGAGACTGGCTTGCGCGATTTACTAGACGTTTTTTTAGCAGCGATCGATGTTTTAGTGGTTTTTTTAGCGGTGGATGACGCATGAGTATCAGACTGAGCTGTGAGCTTGGCGATAGTGTCAATTTCAGCGGTTGTTAAATCACGCCAGTCCCCAAGCGCCAAACCTTTTAACGACACATTCATAATGCGCACACGCTCCAGGCGGTTGACCTGATAGCCAAAATGCTCGCACATACGTCTGATCTGGCGATTAAGCCCCTGAACCAAAATGATTTTAAAAACAAAGGTCGAAACCTTTTCAATTTTACACTTTTTGGTTACCTGCCCCAGAATCGGCACGCCACCCATCATACCCTGCAGAAAAGTATCCGTTATCGGTTTGTTAACCGTAACCAGGTATTCTTTTTCATGATTATTACTGGCCCGAAGTATCTTATTGACCAGATCACCATTGTTCGTCAGGAAAATCAGCCCTTGCGAATCTTTATCCAGGCGCCCAATCGGAAAAATACGCACGCCATGATTGACAAAATCGACAATATTGCCTTTTTCGGATGCCTCAGTCGTACTGACAATACCCACGGGCTTGTTCAGCGCAATAAACACCAGATCGTCCGCTTCGTAGGGTTCCAGCGTCTGGCCATTCACCTTGACAATATTGCCAGGAAAAACCTGATCACCGGTTGCCGCCCGCTTCCCATCAATAAACACATTACCCTGCTCAATATAGCGATCAGCTTCACGGCGTGAACACATGCCACTTTCGCTGATGTACTTATTGATACGAGTTGATGTTTTAAAAACCATAATACCTTCCGAATGGGCGTATCACTTCACATGCACCGCTCCTGCGCATCCATGCGCCCGCGGCATACTGTACATAACCAAAAACGGGCCACTAGGGCCCGTTTTTTTATAGCGTTGCTGAACCCAGGGTTCAGATCGCTACGATGTTTTCTGCCTGAGGACCTTTCTGGCCCTGAGTCACAGCAAACTGTACTTGCTGACCTTCGGTCAGGGTTTTGAAACCTGAACCAGAGATAGCGCTGAAATGGGCGAAGACGTCCGGTCCAGACTGCTGTTCAATAAAACCGAAACCTTTAGCTTCGTTGAACCATTTGACGGTACCAGTAGTGACGTTTGACATAATATTAATCTCGATCAAAATATAAAAATTGTGAATCAATCAGCAAAATGCCAGAAGGATTCGGTCATGCTTTAAGTAATGTTGGAACTTATGGTTTCAGAACGAGGGTCATACTATGATGCAGGACGTCGAAATGGTGCATAAATACAAGCTACTTTAAAAACAAGTTAAGTATACACCCTATTTTGTTGTTGTCAAAGCTTTATTTAACTATCACTTAAGATAGTCGCGCTATCTTTCTTTAGCCCATAACAATGAAACCCAAGACCACTTGCTCTCCTGTGCTAATGGGCCGAATCTGTCTGACTCGCCGTGAACACATCCCTGTGGGCTCCAGCGCGCCATCCATGGCGCACAGGGTCAGCCAGATCCGATCCCATCAGCCCCCACCACCTGGGTGCCAACGTAAGGTTAGTTTGCTAGCAGTATCGGCGAAGCATCTTTGCCATACTGACAAATCCCAAGCCGAATACTGCGATCTATGCAACGAACACGCAGTTTATCTTTGGACTGGCAGAGGACTTCGGGCGGGGTGGTGGTATCACTTTGGAGTGACCGTCTGCCGCCAGGGAAGGCGGCAGCCGAGCGGCCAGGACGGCGAAAAGCGTGTCGCGCCAAAGTGATACCACCACCCCAGCTAAGCACCAACCAAAGTGATACCACCACCCCAGCTAAGCACCAACCAAAGTGATACCACCACCCCAACATGACACCAAAATCAACTTAACGGCTTACCAACCCTGTCCAGGTACTCACCATAACCCGCCTCTTCCATCTCCTCCACAGGAATGAAACGCAAGGAAGCCGAGTTCATGCAATAACGCAATCCAGTAGGATCAGGGCCATCATTAAACACATGCCCCAGGTGTGAATCCGCCGTACGACTGCGGATTTCGGTACGTGCTGCAAACAAGGATTGATCTTCTTTCTCGATTACAGCATCACTAACAACCGGTCTTACAAAACTGGGCCAGCCGCTACCCGATTCAAATTTATCCGCTGAAGAGAACAGTGCTTCACCAGAAACAACATCCACATACAGTCCTACTGCCTTGTTATCCCAATACGCATTATCAAAAGGACGCTCAGTGGCATCCTCCTGGGTGACTTGGTACTGCAAGGGAGTCAGTCGTGTTTTAAGGTCTTCGTTATCAGTCATAGCCGGGCCTCATAATGTAAGTTTACGCCGATGCAAAGGCTTATACGGCACGACGCGCCAATTCGGGCACCGGCCCCTCAAGACCCATGGCAAAGCGGGTAACCCGCGGTTTGGCAAACGGCAGGCGTTCCGCCAAACCCAGGCCAAGATTGCGAATGATCTTTAAGGGTAGCAGGTTATTGCTGAACACACGGTAGAACATATCCATCGACTGCATCATTAGCAGGTTTTGGTTGCGCCGTGCCTGTTCGTAACGGGCCAGAGTCGCTTGACTGTAGAACGCATCGCCCTGGTCCTGCACATCCAGCAGCACCTCGGCCAACATAGCGGCATCCATAAAGCCAATATTAACCCCCTGCCCGGCTAACGGATGGATCATATGGGCTGCATCGCCAGCCAGCGCGACGCCCTCTTGTACATAGGTCAATGCATGTTGACGGCGTAGCGGGAAAAAGCCGCGCTCAAGCACCTGATTGATCTGACCCAGACAGTCAGGGAAGGTCTTATGCAGCTCTTGTAGAAAATCAGTGTCGGACAGACTGAGTAAACGTTTCACCTCATCGGGGGTGTTGTACCACACCACTGAGCCCTGATTACCTGTCAGCGGCAGAAAGGCCAAGGGACCGGTGGGGGTAAACTGCTGCCAGGTAATATCCTGCTGCGGATAGTCAGTCACTACTGAGGCAACCAGTGCGTGCTGGTTGTAGTCCCACTTATGAATACCGATACCGGCCGCCTGGCGTACTCTGGATTCCCCACCGTCGGCACCGATCAGCAAACGTGCGACTAACTCACGCCCACCTTCGAGCTGAACCAGACTGGAACCCGGCGAGTAATCAATCGCTTGCACCTTAGCAGGACAGATCAAGTCGATATTATCAAAGCGCTTCAGGGTTTCCAGCAGCGCCAGCTGGGTGATACGATTTTCGACGATATTGCCCAGCCAGGGCTCCCCGACTTCGTCGGACTTGAACTCAGTTGAAGCCATGGACTCGCTGGATTCCCATACCTTCATGCGCTGATAAGGGCAGAGTCGACGCGAGGTAATCCCTTCCCAGGCACCCAGGTTACGTAACAGGTTTTCTGACGCCACACTAATCGCAGACACGCGAAGATCCTGCGGTTGTGAGAACTCGAATGCCTCAGGATACTCGTGCTCTATCACCGCGACCTGATAGCGACTATTGCCCAGCGCACAGGCGATGGCCGAACCGACCATACCGCCCCCAACAATCACGATATCGTAGTGTGTCTTCATCTGTTAGCCCCTGTTAAACATGGGTAATGCCGCCCATATACGGCAACAGCACATCTGGTACCCGAATCTTGCCATCAGCCTGCTGATAGTTTTCCATCACCGCGACTAGCGTACGACCGACAGCCAGGCCTGAACCATTCAATGTGTGCAGCAGTTCGGGCTTGCCGGTTTCAGGATTACGCCAGCGCGCCAGCATTCTACGTGCCTGAAAATCGCCCATGTTGGAGCAAGAGGATATTTCCCGGTACTTCTGCTGCCCTGGCAGCCAGACTTCAATATCGTAGGTTTTAGTGGCGCCAAAACCCATATCCCCGCCGCAGAGGTTCACGACGCGGTAAGGCAACACCAGTAATTGTAAAATACGTTCAGCGTGTGCCGTTAGCTCTTCAAGCGCTTGCATAGAGCTTGATGGCTCCACCATATTAACCAGTTCAACTTTTTCAAACTGATGCTGACGAATCATGCCACGGGTGTCACGCCCAGAGGCACCCGCTTCGGAGCGGAAGCAAGGCGTATGCGCGACAAATTTCAGTGGCAGTGCGGCTGCATCAACAATTTGATCACGAACCAGATTGGTGACGGGCACTTCCGCTGTTGGAATCAGGTAGTAAGAGCGATCACCAAAGGGCAGCTTGAACAGGTCTTCTTCAAACTTGGGTAGCTGGCCGGTACCCGTCAGTGAATCGGCATTCACCATAAACGGCACATTCACTTCGGTATAACCGTGGCTGGCTGTGTGGGTGTCCAGCATAAACTGCGCCAGGGCACGGTGCAGGCGTGCCAGTGAACCCCGCATAACGGCAAAGCGAGAGCCGGTCAGCTTGGCCGCCGTTTCAAAGTCCAGTTGGGTATCACGCTCACCCAGGGATACATGGTCCTGCGGATCAAAGTCAAAGCTGGGTAACGTGCCCCAAAGACGGACTTCAACATTATCCTCTTCAGAGGCTCCTTCAGGGACGCTTTCATCCGGCAAATTGGGAATACCCAACAGCAGATCATCCAGTTCGGCCTGAAGTGTTTGCAGGGCCGCTTTGGCCTGATCCAGTTTGTCACCTAACTGCCCGACTTCAGCCAGCAAGGGTGCGATGTCTTCACCCGATGCCTTGGCCTTACCGATGCTTTTTGAGCGGGTATTGCGCTCATTTTGCAGACTTTCGGTATCTACTTGCAGTTTACGGCGCTGCTCTTCCAACGCACTGAAACGCTCAAGCGGAAATTCAAAACCTTTTTTCTTCAATAGCCGGGTAATTTCTTCCGGGTTCGCACGAACAATTTTCGGATCAAGCATGCAAGACTCTTCCTGTCACAGTATGAATCTGTCGGGTTAAAAGAATAAACGGGTAAACCACAGGCCAAGATAAAGGGCCGTTATGCAAAGGATAACACTCAATAAGATATAAATCAGCGCTGCACCAAGGTGCCCTTCATTCAGTAGCGTAACGGCTTCCAGCGAGAAGGTAGAGAAGGTAGTGAAACCGCCCAGCAAGCCGGTCATTAGCAAGGGGCGCATCTCAGGAGACAGGCGGGCTTTTTCCATAATCAGCACAAACGCCACGCCCATTAGTAATGAGCCCAACAGGTTAACACTCAGTGTGCCTAATGGCAGGCGTGAATCACTGGTGTTAAGCCAGGATGACAGCCAGTAACGTGCCGAAGCACCCAGTGCGCCTCCCAGGGCTACCGCTAACACATGCATCATACGGGACTCTCTATTAGTAGCGTTCTATCGGTAACGTTGTTTTGAACTCTGCTGATCCTGAGCTTTCAGATAACGCAGTTTTTCGGCTATCTTGATTTCCAACCCTCGTGGCGCCGGGTCGTAATACACCCGATCCTGAATCGCTTCCGGCAGGTAATTTTCACCTGCCGCATAGGCTTCAGGTTCATTGTGCGCGTAACGGTATTCATCGCCATAGCCCTGGGCTTTCATTAACGCCGTGGGCGCGTTGCGCAGATGTACAGGTACCTCGTGTGAGGCTTCCTGCCGGACATCAGCACGGCATTGATTGTAGGCCTGATACAGCGCATTACTTTTAGGTGCACAAGCACAATAGACGGCCGCCTGCGCTATCGCACGCTCACCTTCGGCAGGCCCGACACGCTCAAAGGCATCCCAGGCCGCAATCGCCACCTGCATCGCACGAGGGTCGGCATTACCAATATCCTCAGAGGCGATGGCAACCAGTCGCCTGGCAACATAGAGCGGATCACATCCGCCTTCGAGCATACGGCAATACCAATACAGCGCACCGTCAGGGGACGAGCCACGCACCGATTTATGGAACGCTGAAATCATATCGTAAAACAGATCCCCGCCTTTATCAAAGCGGCGGCCACCCGACTGCATCACTTCATCCAGCGCGGCGGCAGTGATGTTTTCGCTATCGCCATCATCGCCAGCGGGTTCGGCCAGATCGGTTGCCAGCTCCAGTAAATTAAGCGCTCGTCGAGCATCGCCATCGGCCGCCAGTACCAGCTGATCCATGACGCCCGCCTCAAAGTTAAAGCGCCGCTGACCCAGTCCACGCTGCGCATCAGACAGGGCGCGTGCTATCACCTGCTGAATATCGCTGCTTTCCAGTCCACGTAACAGATACACCCTTGCTCGCGAGAGTAAGGCGTTATTCAACTCAAATGACGGGTTTTCGGTGGTTGCACCGATAAAAACTACGGTGCCATCTTCGACATAGGGCAGGAACGCATCCTGCTGGGATTTATTGAATCTATGTACTTCATCAACAAACAGCAGGGTTTTGCGCCCGCACTGGGCACGTATCTGCTTGGCTTCCTCTACCGCCTGACGTATATCCTTTACCCCGGACAGCACCGCTGACAGAGTAATAAAATGGGCATCACTTTGATGCGCGATCAGCCGCGCCAAGGTGGTTTTACCCACACCTGGCGGCCCCCACAGGATCATGGAGTGCACGTACCCCTGCTCTATTGCTTTGCGCAAGGGCTTGCCGGGTGCCAACAGGTGTGTTTGCCCCGCGTACTCATCCAGAGTCAGGGGCCGCATTCGGGCCGCAAGAGGCTGGTAACCTGCAGGCTCACTGTCAGCAAAAAGATCGGTCATCAGAAGGCTGTGTCCAGAATCACATCAACACCTTCAGGTGGATCAAACTGGAACAGGGCTTCATCCAATTCAGGATTGAGCTGCTGTGATGACAACTGAATCACAGAGCGCTGACCCAGGGTATCATCCAGCATCAACTCTGACAGCACCGCATCCTTAAACAATAACCTTACCCGCGAAAACAGTGCATCCTGCGTTGCTTTAGGTAGCAGCTCAAACACCCGAATATCATCATAGCTTTGCGTTAAGCTAACGTCATAGCGCTTTTCCAACTCATGGATACGTCCATTCAGAATCAATGCCGGCGCACTATCGGTATTGGCTTCAGCCGGTTTCCGCGTGGCCTGCTCCAGATCAGGATCATAGATCCAGATATACTCTCCGTCTGAGACAATGTCCTGCGGGAAAGGCGTCAGGGTTTTCCAGATAAACTTGTCCGGACGAGAAATGGCAAAATACCCGCTGGAGCTTTCGCCAGCAGCACCCTGCTCATTGGTTATGGACTGATCGAAATCAGCCTGAAAACGATCATATCCAGATAGCAGCGAAGCCAGCTCATCCAGAGGTTGTGCACTGACAGGTAACGCCAGTGATAAGCAAAGCAGAGCAATCAGTTTTCGCATCAAGGTTCCTTATTAATCTCTTGGGGGTGGCGGTGCCAGCACTTCACGCTGCCCATTACTACCCGCTGTTGAAACAACACCCGCCGCTTCCATGGTTTCAATCATGCGCGCTGCACGGTTGTAACCAATTTTAAGCCTGCGCTGTACCGCCGATATTGAAGCTTTTCGACTGTCTGTAACGAAGGCAACGGCTTCGTCATAGAGCTCGTCCTGTTCATCATCAAACATGCCAGCTGAACCTCCGCCGAACGCACCACCTTCATCACCGCCATCTGACATAATCTCATCCAGATAGTTCGGGGGGCCCATCTGCTTCCAGGCCTCCACAGTACGATGCACTTCATCATCGCTGACAAACGCGCCATGTACACGGTTAGGAATACTGGTCCCGGCCGGTAGATACAGCATATCGCCGTAACCCAGCAGGTTTTCAGCACCAGACTGATCCAGAATCGTGCGTGAGTCGATTTTTGACGACACCTGGAAAGCTATACGGGTCGGTACGTTCGCCTTGATCAGACCGGTAATAACATCAACAGAGGGCCGCTGTGTCGCCAGGATCAAGTGGATGCCGGCGGCACGGGCCTTCTGGGCAATACGCGCAATCAATTCCTCTACTTTTTTACCCACCACCATGATCATATCGGCGAACTCGTCGATCACCACAACGATGTAAGGCAGCGTGGTTAAGGGCGGTGGTGGCTCATCGGCTGGCAAGCCGTAGTCTTCGGCTTTCCATAACGGGTCTTTTAGCGGTTGCCCGGCGGCTTCGGCTTCCAGCACCTTGTCATTGTAGCCGCCGATGTTTCTCACCCCCATTTTCGCCATCAATCGATAGCGCCGTTCCATTTCACCCACACACCAACGCAAGCCACCTGCGGCCTCTTTCATATCAGTGATGACCGGTGTCAGAAGATGCGGAATACCCTCGTAAATCGACAGTTCCAACATCTTCGGGTCAACCAGTATTAAGCGCACCTCTTCAGGTGTGGCCTTGAATAGCAAACTCAGCAGCATGGCATTCACGCCGACGGATTTACCAGAACCGGTGGTACCCGCCACTAATAAATGCGGCATTTTTGCCAGATTGGTCACAACCGGGTTACCGCCAATATCATTCCCCAGTGCTATAGTCAGTTTTGAACGTGCCTCAGAGAAGGGTTTGGAGTTGAGCACTTCACTCAGGTGTACGATCTGGCGCGATTCATTGGGTATTTCGATACCCACCACGGACTTACCTGGAATAACTTCCACTACACGCACGCTGGACACGGTCATAGAACGCGCCAGATCTTTAGCCAGATTGCTGATTTTACTGGCTTTAACACCCGGAGCTGGTTGAATTTCAAAGCGTGTAATCACCGGCCCCGGATTCACCTCAACCACTTCAGCAATTACGCCGAAATCCTTGAGTTTGTCTTCAAGCAAACGCGACATGCTTTCCAGCTGTTCTTCACTGTAACCCTGTGTCTGCTGCAACTCGGGTGCATCCAGCAGATCCAATGAGGGTAGTCTCATCGGTTTTTTAACCACGACTGCTGCCGTTGAACTGGTTTCAGCCGCATTATCGGCTTCCTCCAGCGGCTTATGCGTTTCCGATAAAGGCACAATTTTCAGATGGCGACGTTGCTCAACTTGTTGCGCCGTCTCAGCCACCGGGGGTTGAGCGGCTTTAGGTATATTTGTAGCCTTGGGCGTTGTTTCTGCTGACGACTCCCAGAGGGGTGTCTCAGCCATAGGTGCTTCCGGCGCCCTTACACGCGCCACCATCGACTCAAGACGTGGTTCGCGACGCTCGCTTGCGGGTGACGGGGTTCCGGTCGCTTTACTTGGCGAAGTCTCTATCGGTTTCTTAACTGGCAGTTTGATACTCGGTAGTTTTAGCGATGGCATACTGACATCTGAAGCGCGGCTCAACAGTTTTGGCACAGCCAACAGCATACGACCAGTGAAATCAATCAACGCCAACCAGGAAATTTCCATAAACAAGGTCAGACCTGACAAGAGCAACACCCAGGCCAGCAAGGTTGTGCCCGGTACACTGAGCACCGCCACGCTCAAATCGGATAAAGCATGTCCCACCAATCCACCCGCCGTAAAGGGTAAGTTAAGCGACTGATTGGAAATGTGGATTGACAACAGCATTGCCAAACCCAGCAGCAATACCAGCGCGCCGGTAAAACGCAACATCAGATAGGGAATAGCATCTAACATGCCAACCTTACGACGCCACAGAAAGCGCAGGGCTGGCCAGAGCAACAACAAGGGAATAATCCAGGCAGTCAGTCCGGTAAACGAAATCAGCAAATCGGCCAACCAGGCACCAGCCAGCCCGGCCCAGTTTGACACAGTCGGCTGATAGCCAGCATGTGACCAACCTGGATCAGCTGAATCATAGCTCCATACAGCCAGGCACAGGAACAAGGCTACACCCAGGATCACAATCAGACCCGCCTCCTTGAATACGCGCGCCAGATGTTGGCTCAGGGGTAACGGACGGGACACTCCGCGTTCACTCACATTTTTATCCTTACGCATTTATATCGGAACATTATTCAATAACAGGAGTCATATTGTGCCACAAACCACCCTCAAGACAGGAGTGGCAACAGGTTACTATTATCACGCTATTTGTTTATCATCATCGATAAATTTCCACCGAGCCGTTTTTGATAGGACATTTTAATACCATGAGCACGAACAAACACCATAGACTGATCATTCTCGGCTCCGGCCCTGCCGGTTACACTGCCGCCGTTTACGCGGCCCGCGCCAACCTTAATCCGGTCGTCATCACCGGCATGCAAGCTGGGGGTCAGTTGACCACCACAACCGACGTTGATAACTGGCCGGGTGATGCCGAGGGTGTGCAAGGGCCCGAGTTAATGCAGCGCATGCAAAATCATGCAGAACGCTTTAATACTGAAGTAATATTTGACCACATTCATACCGCAGAGTTGCAACAAAAGCCTTTCAAGCTGATTGGCGACATGGGCATATACACCTGTGATGCCCTGATCATTGCAACCGGCGCCTCTGCACAGTACTTAGGCCTTGAGTCTGAAGAGGCGTTCAAAGGCAAGGGTGTTAGTGCCTGCGCTACCTGTGACGGTTTCTTTTACCGCGGTCAAAAAGTCGCTGTTATCGGTGGCGGCAACACCGCTGTTGAAGAAGCGCTCTATCTATCTAACATTGCCGCTGAAGTCACACTTGTTCACCGTCGTGATTCATTACGCAGTGAAAAAATTCTGCAGGACAAGCTGTTTGAACGTGCCGAAAATGGCAACGTACGTCTGCTCTGGAATCATCAACTGGATGAAGTCCTGGGTGATGAAATGGGCGTGACCGGCATGCGGGTCAAAAGCACAGAAACTGGCGAGACACAAGAGATTGATTTGCAAGGCGTCTTTGTAGCGATAGGCCACAAACCTAACACAGAGTTATTTACTGACCAACTGGACATGCACAATGGCTATCTGAAGATTCGCTCAGGCCTGGATGGCAATGCCACCATGACCAGCATCGAAGGTGTTTTTGCAGCCGGTGACGTATCCGATCACGTCTATCGCCAGGCTGTTACATCGGCAGGTTTTGGCTGCATGGCGGCACTGGATGCTGAGCGCTACCTCGATGATCTAAAAATATAATTTAAGGTCATACCGCCATGATTGTCTGGCTGGACAATGCGGATACTCCCTTTCCTCCTCCCGAGCAGGCTCTGGAACACCCAGACGGCTTGCTTGCGGCAGGCGGCGGACTATCCCCGCAACGCCTGCTGAGTGCTTACCGTCAGGGTATCTTTCCCTGGTACAATCCTGGCGAGCCGATACTCTGGTGGAGCCCCAATCCGCGCTGCACCATTCGACCAACTGATCTGCATATTTCACGCAGCCTACGCAAGCAACTACTGCGTGAAGACTACTCAGTCACCTTCGATCGCGCCTTTGTTGCCGTGATTAAAGCCTGTGCTGCCACTCGCTCACAACAGTCAGGCACCTGGATAAGTACCGAGATCATGGCGGCTTATACTCGCCTGCATCAACTCGGCATTGCGCATTCTGTTGAAGTCTGGCGTGATGGCAGCTTAATTGGTGGCCTGTATGGCCTAGGAATAGGTTCGTTGTTTTTTGGCGAATCCATGTTTAGTCGGGCCGATAATGCCTCAAAAATCGCTTTCAGCTATCTTTGTGTACAATTACAACAGTGGCAATTTCAACTAATTGATTGTCAGGTCTACAATAGTCACTTAGAAAGTCTTGGTGCCGGACTCATGCCTCGCGATGAATTTCTTGGTTTGCTTGCCTGCCACCTGGATGATCCGGAACCGCAAACATGGCAGTTCAATGTAAATGCTCGCCAGGTAGCAGGTAAATCTTTATGAGCGATATGCATACGTTACGTTTTTATGTAACCCCTTCTCACAATTGCAGCTACCTGCCTGACCGGCAGGCTAAAACTCTATTTGTCGATCCGCAAATAGAGATCACCAGCGACACCTACAGCCAACTGTCTGAACTGGGGTTCCGACGTAGCGGTAGTCATGTCTATCGTCCACACTGCGAAGGTTGCCAGGCCTGTCAGTCGATCCGCATTCCAGTGGATTTTTTCAAGCCCAATAAAACCCAAAAACGACTGATCAATATGAATCGCGACCTGAAGGTCATACGCAAGGCTCCCAGCATGGAACGGGAATATTTTGCGCTGTACAAAGAATATATTGACGCACGCCACTCCGATGGCGATATGTATCCACCGACACCGGAGCAGTTCCATCAATTTCTGATCGACGGCGCACTGGACAGTTGGTTTTATGAGTTTCGTGATCCGAATGACCGACTGGTCTGCCTTGCAGTGACTGACCATCTACACCAATCCATGTCAGCGCTTTACACCTTCTTCGATCCCATTGAAACCCGTCGCAGCTTGGGCACCTATGCCATTTTGTGGCAGTTACAGGAAGCCAGCCGTCGAAATATGCAGTATCTGTATTTAGGCTACTGGGTTAGAGACTGCCGTAAAATGAGTTATAAAACCGCATTCAAACCGCTGGAAATGCTCATTGATGGTCATTGGACGCATTTTCGACAAGAATCATTTTGAATCAGACACTTTTTCAGGTAGAATCTGCGCCTTTGAAACCGGACAGGGTTTTAATCAACCAGTCTCAGAGGTAATCACTGAATGGCGAAAGAAGATTCATTTGAAATGGAAGGGACTGTTATAGACACCCTCCCAAATACTATGTTCCGCGTTGAGTTGGAAAATGGCCATGTTGTCACGGCTCACATTTCCGGCAAGATGCGCAAGCATTACATCCGTATCCTGACAGGCGACAAGGTTAAGGTTGAACTCACTCCCTATGACCTGAGCAAAGGGCGTATCACTTATCGCGCACGCTGAAAAACGGCGGTTCTTTTAACTACACCGCCGCTTTTCATTCTGGCAGACGATAAGCAGCCCTCAGGCTGC
The DNA here is from genome assembly GCF_048264025.1 of Nitrincola sp. Taxonomy (NCBI): domain Bacteria; kingdom Pseudomonadati; phylum Pseudomonadota; class Gammaproteobacteria; order Oceanospirillales; family Oceanospirillaceae; genus Nitrincola; species Nitrincola sp. The sequence continues at coordinate 115,540 of NZ_JBLXDN010000004.1, read as the reverse complement.
TACCGTCTCGCAGGTCAGGAGAATATCACCGTCATCGGCTGATATTTCCACCTCCCCACCACGCTCTGCAAGCTCTCCGAAGAGTATCATTTCAGCCAACGGCTTCTTGATTTTCTCCTGAATCAACCGTCGCATCGGGCGTGCACCCATTTTTTCGTCATAGCCATGCTCAGCTAACCAGTTACGAGCCGACTCGGTGACATTCAAGACCACCTGTTTTTCATCCAGCTGCGCTTGAAGCTCGGTAAGGAACTTGTCTACAACCCCTTTAATCACCTCTGGGTTCAGTGGTTTGAACTGAATAACACTATCAAGACGATTACGGAATTCAGGTGTAAACAAACGCTTCAAGGCTTCCATTCCATCAGTGCTGTGATCCTGATGTGTAAAGCCTATGGAGGGTCGACTCATGGCCTCAGCACCCACGTTGGTTGTCATCACCAATACTACATTGCGGAAATCGGCTTTACGGCCATTATTATCCGTCAAGGTACCGTTATCCATCACCTGCAGCAGGATGTTGAATACTTCTGGATGCGCTTTCTCTATCTCATCCAGCAACAACACACAATGAGGAGATTTACTGATCGCCTCTGTCAGCAAGCCGCCCTGGTCAAAACCAACATACCCAGGCGGAGCACCAATTAAGCGCGATACAGTATGTCGCTCCATATACTCGGACATATCAAAGCGTACCAGCTCAATCCCCATAATGCGGGCCAACTGCGCCGTCACTTCGGTTTTACCCACCCCAGTGGGGCCAGCAAACAGGAAGGAACCGACGGGCTTGTTTGGCTCTTTAAGCCCGGCACGAGACAACTTGATCGCTGCAGCCAGTGTATCTATGGCCTCATCCTGACCCAACACCACCATTTTCAGGTTGGTATCCAGCTTGCGAAGCAGATCTTTGTCGGAGGCCGACACACTTTTTGGAGGAATCCGCGCTATTTTTGCAACCACCGCTTCAACCTCAGGGACATCAATAACTTTTTTGCGATTTTCCGGCTTTTGCAGGCGCTGATAGGCACCGCTTTCATCGATGACATCTATGGCCTTATCTGGCATATGTTTGTCATTGATATAGCGATCCGCCAATTCCGCGGCAGCCTTTAAAGCTGCATCGGTATATTCCAGCTCATGATGCTCTTCGAAGCGAGATTTGAGCCCTTTAAGAATCTGATAAGTGTCAGCCACGCTAGGTTCCAATACATCCACTTTCTGGAAGCGCCGCGCTAATGCCCGATCCTTCTCAAAGATGCCTCTAAATTCCTGGAAGGTGGTGGAACCGATACAACGTATCTCACCCGAGCTCAGCAGCGGCTTGAGCAGATTGGACGCATCCATAGAGCCACCAGACGCAGCACCAGCACCGATAATGGTATGTATCTCATCAATAAACAGGATAGCCTTGGGCTTCTGGCGAATTTCATTCAGCAGATTTTTAAGGCGCTTTTCAAAATCGCCACGATACTTGGTTCCTGCCAATAGCGCACCCAGATCCAACGAGTAAACCACGCTGTCAGCAATGATTTCAGGCACTGAATTTTCAATGATTAACTTCGCCAACCCTTCCGCTATAGCGGTTTTACCAACACCCGCCTCGCCCACCAACAATGGATTATTTTTACGCCGACGCGAGAGTATCTGCACTACGCGCTCCACTTCCATGTCACGACCGACCAATGGATCAATGCGCCCTTGTGCCGCTTGCTGATTAAGGTTCACGGCATACTGTGCCAGCGCACTCTTGCTCTGACTTTCCCCACCCGACTCAGATGCTTCTTCATCTGATTGCTCAGGTTCGGGAGAGTCACCCACACGGGAAATACCGTGAGAAATATAATTCACCACATCAACCCGTTCGATTCCCTGCTGCTGTAGAACGAAGGCCGCATGACTTTCCTGTTCGCTGAAAATGGCCACCAGAACATTGGCGCCATTGACATCCGACTTTCCGGAAGACTGCACATGAAATACGGCGCGCTGCAATACCCGCTGAAAACCCAGAGTCGGCTGAGTTTCAACATTGGGAATATTGTCTGGTAGCAGCGGTGTGGTTTCTTCAATAAACTGTGCCAACTGATCACGCAATCGATTAAAGTCGGCACCGCAAGCCAGCAACACCTCGGCCGCATCACGATTATCCAGCAATGCCAACAACAGATGCTCAATAGTCATATATTCATGACGTTTGTCACGTGCTCCTCGAAAGGCAGCACTCAGGGTTTCTTCAAGCTCTCGATTCAACATAGGGCTACCTCTTATACCTGCTCAACTTCACACAATAATGGATGTTTGTTGGCTCTTGCATACTGATTAACCTGCGCCGCCTTGGTTTCAGCTACATCTCGGGTGTACACACCACATACGCCCTTTCCCTGAGTATGGACCGATATCATCACCTGTGTCGCCTTTTCCTGATTTAAATTGAAAAAAATCATCAACACTTCAACCACAAAGTCCATCGGCGTGTAGTCATCGTTCAGCAGTACCACCCGATACATGGGTGGCTTTTTCAATGCTGGCTTTGCACTGGCCGTCGCCAGTTGTCCATCGGACGGGTGCTGGTTTTCATCCCCAGTTCCATCACCTGCCATTGTTACTAACCACTGCCTATCACTGTTCATTAAACACCTGACCTGATTGTTTTGCATCATTCGCTTTATCTGCACTTTCGTTTGATCACCGTAACGTAATATAATTCCCATTCGCAGGAGTGGTACAAGTATCTGCAGTCCCTGCATGGATGTAAAGGAACGCTAGTCTACATAAAGTGTAACAGCTAGGCGTCATCATAGGATATCGGGTCAAAAATGGCTCGGATGATTGAATTTCAGGGGAGCAGATAATGCAGACAGGTATAGTCAAATGGTTCAATAACGCCAAGGGTTACGGCTTTATTTTAAGTGAGGCATTCGACGAAGAGTTATTCGCCCACTTCTCTGCCATAGTTGCAGACGGTTACAAAAGCCTTAAAGCCGGGCAAACCGTGGAATTTGAGACCCAGAATGGTCCCAAAGGATTGCACGCCATTAATATCAAACCCTTAGATACGCCGCCGCGTATGGATTAAATAATAACTGCCTTGAATCTGCGCAGGTTTTCGGAGAACAGACATCGCTACACTGATACTTTTTCATAAACCGTTTCAGGTATTAAGCTGTTTCACCGATGCCGAAGGCCGCACAACTTTGGCTGACTACATTAGCCAGCCGGGCTTTTATGCGGCTGGACGGTTAGATTACGATTCCGAAGGATTGCTGCTGCTGACCAACCATGGACAGCTTCAGCAACACCTGGCCAATCCCCGCTACAAACTCGAAAAAACCTATAGAGTTCAGGTTGAAGGCATTCCTGATGCCAACGCCCTTGAGCAGCTTCGTCAGGGTGTAATGCTTAAAGATGGCATAACCTTGCCTGCCAAAGCACGCCTGATTGATCCTCCTACGACCTTCCCGCGCAACCCGACCATCAGGGAACGCAAAAATATTCCGACACAATGGCTGGAGTTGACACTGCGCGAAGGGCGTAACCGACAGGTGCGACGCATGACGGCGGCTGTCGGTTACCCAACCTTACGCCTGATTCGCTATGCCATAGGGGACTGGACGCTTGACGGGTTGGCTCCAGGGGAGTGGCGACAGCAAGACGTAGCCGCTCCGGAGCAAAAAAAGCCAACACCCTCAGCCAAACGCAGTGGAAAACCGATCAAGCGCTACGGAAAAGCAGCGAAAACAGCGCAAAAATGATATGCTAAGTTTTTTATTCAGAACCAGAATCTGCTCTCACACTCATGACTGATCACGCCCAAACCAAAGTTATCGTCGGCATGTCCGGCGGCGTAGACTCCTCCGTATCGGCTTTACTCCTGTTGCAACAAGGCTATCAGGTGGAAGGACTGTTTATGAAAAACTGGGATGAAGATGACGGCACCGAATACTGCACCGCCAAGGTTGATCTGGCCGATGCGCAGTCCGTTTGTGACAAATTGGGTATCCCGCTACATACTGCCAACTTTGCCGCTGAGTACTGGGACTTTGTCTTCGAACACTTTCTGGCTGAATACAAAGCGGGCCGTACGCCTAACCCTGACATTCTGTGTAACCGGGAAATCAAATTCAAAGCCTTTCTTGAGTACGCTCAGTTTTTAGGTGCCGACATGATCGCCACCGGTCATTATGTTCGCCGCGGTGAGCGTAACGGACAAATCTGCCTGCTTAAAGGGCTGGATAACAATAAAGATCAAAGCTATTTCCTGCATCAGGTCGGTGAAGCACAACTGAAACAGACCTTCTTCCCTGTCGGTGAACTGGAAAAGCCAGCTGTTCGGGCTCTGGCGGAAGAATTCGATCTAGTCACCCATGATAAAAAAGACAGCACCGGCATCTGCTTTATCGGAGAGCGGCGTTTTCGCGACTTCCTGCAACAGTACCTGCCAGCCCAGCCAGGCAAAATAGAAACACCCGAAGGCCAGGTGATTGGCGAGCATATGGGGTTGATGTATTACACTCTTGGTCAGCGTCAGGGACTGGGTATCGGTGGCCTTAAAGATTTTCCCGATGCACCGTGGTTTTCGGCTGCAAAAGATCTTGAGCGCAACGTATTGATCGCCGTACAAGGACAGCAACACCCGCTGCTTTTTTCAGACTGGCTGACAGCCTCTGATATTTTTTGGATCAATGGCCAGCCACCGCAACTTCCCTTGCAGTGCAAAGCCAAGGTACGCTACCGCCAAAGTGATCAGTCTTGCTGTATAGATACAGACGGGCAAGGCGGGTATAAAATCACATTCACACAACCTCAGCGTGCAGTCACCCCAGGACAATCGGTTGTCCTGTATCAGGATGATATCTGTCTTGGAGGGGGGGTTATAGAAACCACCAGCCGCTGCAAGCCTAACCAGGTGAAAGACTAGTATGTCCAGAGAACACGATGAACAGGTCATAGCACTGGCCGGTATTTTTCAGGCGGCCAGTCTGGTTGATCAGATAGCTCGCCGCGGCATGGTGCCGCAAAATAGTTTTGAAACCAGTATTGCCAGTCTTTTTGTCACCAACCCAGAAATGACCGAAGATATCTATGGCGGCGCCACAGAGCTACCCTTCAACCTGAGTACCGGACTGCGTACCCTGCAAGATGTAGTGGAAAAAAAACGCAACGAGAATAATGCCGATGTCATGCGTTATGCACTCAGCGCCATGCACCTTGAACGCAAGCTCAGTGCCCGCCCTGACCTGCTCAACGAGATAGGCAAACGCCTCGACGAGTTGAATCGCAAGGCTCAGTATTTTGGTGACCATTCAGACGTTACTGATGACACTAAAGAAGACCGCTTTATACCCTCTGCCTTTACTCATACCAACGTCATAGCGGGTCTGGGTGGGCTTTACCAGGACACCCTTAGCACTTTCAGTTTCCGTATCCAGGTCAGTGGCGATCCGCGCAACCTGCAAAACAGTGAAAATGCAGCCAAGATACGCGCCCTGCTACTAGCTGCCGTACGTGCTGCAATGCTCTGGCGCCAGGTAGGCGGTAAACGCTGGCACCTGATTTTTTTCAAGTCCCGGGTACGCCCTTCCCTGAAGCGTATTCAGCGCTAAAATCAGGTATAATATTGCCCATTCCTTTAACCCGTAGATAAAAGCGAGACAGTTGCTCATGGAGCTTTCCGCCCTTACCGCTATTTCCCCCGTTGACGGCCGCTATGGCAGCAAAACCGCTGCACTGCGTGAATTTTTCAGTGAGTTCGGTCTGATCCGTTACCGTGTTGAAGTGGAGATCCGTTGGTTACAACAGCTGGCTGCTCATCCACAGATTACCGAAGTGCCAGTGCTTAGCCACGAAGCCGATGTCTTGCTGAATAGCCTCATTACTGATTTTAGTCTGGCGGATGCCGAAAGGATCAAGGCAATTGAAAGCCGCACCAATCATGATGTTAAAGCGGTTGAGTATTTCATCAAGGAAAAGATTAAGGACAATACTGAACTTCTTAATATTACAGAGTTTGTTCACTTCGCTTGCACCTCGGAAGACATCAACAATCTGTCGCATGCCCTAATGCTTAAGAATGGCACTGCCGAATTGCTGCAACCGATGAAACAGCTGGTTAGCGTCCTGTCCGGGCTCGCCCAGGCCCATGCTGAACAGCCGATGCTGTCACGTACGCATGGCCAGACAGCCTCGCCTACGACGGTAGGCAAAGAGTTAGCCAATGTCGCTTATCGCCTGCAGCGTCAGATCAAACAGATTGAAGCTATTGAATACCTGGGCAAAATAAATGGTGCTGTCGGTAACTACAACGCCCATTTAAGCGCCTATGCCGAAATCGATTGGGAAGCCAACGCCAAACGCTTTATCGAATCCCTCGGCCTGACCATGAACCCTTTCACCACACAGATAGAACCGCATGATTATATTGCTGAGCTGTTTGATGCGGTATGCCGTTTCAACACCATACTGATCGATTTTGACCGTGATGTGTGGGGCTATATCTCACTGGGTTACTTCAAACAGAAAACCGTCGCCGGTGAAGTGGGTTCATCTACCATGCCGCACAAGGTCAATCCGATCGACTTTGAAAACTCGGAAGGTAACCTGAGTCTGGCCAACGCCATCATGCAGCATTTGGCTCAGAAGCTACCCGTGTCCCGCTGGCAGCGGGATCTAACCGATTCCACCGTATTGCGTAACCTGGGTGTTGGCTTTGCTCACAGCCTGATCGCTTACCAGGCCAGCCTGAAAGGCATTTCTAAACTGGAAGTGAATCCAACCCGCCTGAATGATGATCTTGATAATGCCTGGGAGGTTTTAGCCGAACCCATCCAGACCGTCATGCGCCGCTACGCTATAGAAGAGCCCTATGAAAAGCTCAAGGATCTGACCCGCGGCCAGGCCATGACCCGTGAAACCCTACAGACCTTTATCACCACACTGGAGATTCCCGAGCAGGCGAAACAGGACCTGTTGGCACTGACACCGCACAGCTATATCGGCAATGCGATCACACAGGCCAAGCGTGTCTGAGTGCGTCTATCATGCTGAACAATATACGTATCGTCCTGGTTGAAACCTATCATCCAGGCAATATAGGCGCGGTTGCCCGGGCCATGAAAAACATGGGGTTGTCTCAGCTAACCCTGATCAACCCACGTGTTTTTCCTGATCCGGAAGCCACCTCCCGTGCCGCCGGTGCCAAAGACCTACTGCAACAGGCACAGGTGGTCAGCAGCCTGGATGAAGCCATTGCCGACTGTCAGTTGGTGGTAGCCACCAGTGCTCGTGAACGTACCTTTGATCTCCCGTTGATGGACCTGGAAACCGCCGCACAGCAGATGCTAAGCGAAAGCCCTGGCGGTAACATCGCCATCCTGTTTGGGCGTGAAACCATGGGACTGACCAACGCGGAAATGCTGGCGTGTAACCGCCACCTGTATATCGATGCCAACCCGGACTACCCGGTGCTCAATATTGCTCAGGCGGTTCAACTGGTTTGCTATGAACTTTGGCGCACCCAGCGCAAAGCACTCCATACACCCACAGAGCCTGCACCCTATCCACGCCAGGACGAGATGACGCGTTTTTATACACATCTGGAAAAAGTGCTGCGCGCCACCCAGTTTATCATTCCTCAGCACGAAGGCCGGGTACTGGATAAGCTCAAACGCTTTTTCAACCGCGCCCGACCGGAAAAAACTGAACTGGGTATCCTGCGGGGTATTCTGACATCGGTTGAAGAAAGCCTTGAGCGCAAACCGAGCCAATCGACTGGCCAACACCCTCCCGATAAACACTGATTCCTGAATGGATATTATGCCCATGAACCTGCCCTTTCCGCTTGGTGATATGCCTGTCGAAACCTTTCTGCGCGATTACTGGCAGAAAAAACCGCTAGTGATCCGCCAGGCTTTTCCTAATTTCATCTCACCAGTAGCTGCAGACGAACTGGCCGGTCTGGCATGTGAAGCCGATGTCGAGTCGCGCCTGATTGCGTTCGATCCAGCGTCAGATAGCTGGAACATGGAGCAAGGCCCGTTTGCAGCCGATCGCTTCAGCAGTCTACCTGAGCGTAACTGGACACTGCTGGTACAAGCCGTGGACCACTGGGTACCCGAAGCCCATGCGCTGCTGCGACGCTTTAACTTTGTTCCCAACTGGCGAGTTGATGATCTGATGATCAGCTATGCCGTTGATGGCGGCGGTGTCGGCCCGCACTATGACAATTACGATGTCTTCCTGATTCAGGCCAGTGGCACCCGGCGCTGGGAGTTTGGCGGCTTGTATGATGAGCACTCCCCCAAGCGTGATGATGCCCCTGTGATGATTCTGCCGGAATGGCATGCCGAGGAAAGTTTTGATCTGCAGCCCGGTGATATGCTCTATCTACCCCCGCGGGTGGGTCACAATGGTATTGCGATTGGCGATGACTGCCTGACCTGCTCCATAGGATTTCGCGCACCCGCCATCCATGAGATGCTCAGTAGCTTTTCAGACTTTATGGGGGAGCGCATTGGTCATGATGAACGCTATACTGATGCCGACCTGACACTGCCAACTGATCCAGGTGAAATCAGCTCAACCGCCCTGGACAAAACCCGGCAGCGTTTGCTGGCAATCTTCCAGGACGAGCAGCTGTTCAGCCAATGGTTTGGCCGACTGGTTACGGAGCCCAAATACCCTGAACTGGCCGCTGACGATGCCGACAGTGTCAGTCATGAGGATCTGCTAGCGTTTCTGCAGGACGAGGGTGAACTGTATCAAAACGAAGGCAGTCGTCTGGCCTGGACTGCCTGTGACACAGGCATTTTATTATTTGCTGATGGTGAGCATTACGCCCTCAACAGCGAATCGGCCATCGCACTGGCCAAGCATCTGTGTCTCTATCAGCCTGTCGATGTCAACGGCGTGGATACTGCAGATGCACAATCATTGGATCTGTTGTGTGAACTTCTGAAACGTGGATTGCTTTACAGTGAAGCACCAGAAGAGGACGATGCCTGACACTGACTGACAATAAAATTCAGAACGACTGACAGTTAACTTCACGACCATCCGAAGCCCGCTCCAGCATGAGAATGCAGCGGGCTTTTGTTTATACTAAAGCCTAACAACTTTGGTATAAATTTCTTAGAAATCAGCTATTTCTTAGTAAGTTTTCCAATTTTGTAGTCAACTTTTTATAGACTTATTACGAATATAAAAGTTATTTTTTATTCCAGTAGTGAAGGTTAAAAACCTTACAGACCCGACTGAACCAAAGTCTAATCTCTGCCTTTAATTGGGCTGGAACCACCTTGTTTGCTCACGGGTGCCGCCATCATTTACTGGGTGTCAATGTAGTAAAATTACACTCCGGGTACCGCCAAGCCTGTAGTATGACTACACCTTTGCTGCTATGCACAAAATTAGCTTTGACTCTCCTCAGACTTCACCGCATCATTCGTTTCAGCAACGCCCTGACAGTTGGCTGATCAGTGGCAGGAATTTAAGTTCAATTTCCTAAACCGAAAATTTTGAGAAGGAAAAACCATGTCTACTCTCGATAAAGACATTGATGCTGTTGCAAAACTGACAGAAGAGTTTGGCCCAGCTTTTAAAGGTATTAATCCTGAATATGCGGCTCGCATGCGTGCTCAGAACCGTTTCAAAACCGGTCTGGAAATCGCGCAGTACACAGCTGACATCATGCGCCAGGATATGGCCGACTACGATGCCAACAGTGCGGCTTACACTCAGTCTCTGGGTTGCTGGCATGGTTTTATTGGTCAGCAGAAACTGATTGCGATCAAAAAACACTTTGGCACCACTAAAAAGCGCTACCTCTACCTGTCTGGCTGGATGATCGCGGCACTGCGTTCTGAGTTCGGTCCGCTACCTGACCAGTCAATGCATGAGAAAACCTCAGTGCCCGCACTGATTGAAGAGCTTTACACCTTTCTGCGTCAGGCTGATGCCCGTGAAATGGGTGGCTTGTTCCGTCAACTGGATGCCGCACGTGCGGCTGGCAATGCCGCCGAAGAGAACGCGATTCAGGCCAAAATCGACAACTTTGAAACCCACGTTGTGCCTATCATTGCTGACATCGATGCCGGTTTTGGTAACGAAGAAGCCACTTACCTGCTGGCCAAGCGCATGATCGAAGCCGGTGCTTGCGCCATTCAGATCGAAAACCAGGTATCGGATGAGAAGCAGTGTGGTCACCAGGATGGCAAGGTTACCGTGCCACATTCTGACTTCCTGGCTAAAATCCGTGCGGTTCGCTACGCCTTCCTGGAACTGGGTATCGACAACGGCATCATCGTTGCACGTACCGACTCCCTGGGTGCTGGCCTGACTAAACAGATCGCTGTAACTAACGAACCAGGCGACCTGGGCGACAAGTACAACAGCTTCCTGGACGGTGATTACATCAGCAGTGCCGACGATATCGCCAACGGTGACGTAGTCGTTAAAGCCAATGGCAAACTGCTCAAGCCTAAGCGTCTGGCATCTGGCTTGTTCCAGTTCAAAAAAGATTCTGGTGTAGACCGTGTGGTGCTGGATTGCATCACGTCACTGCAGAACGGTGCTGACCTGCTGTGGATCGAAACTGAAAAACCCCACGTTGGCCAGATTGCCGATATGGTTAACCGTATCCGTGAAGCCGTACCAAATGCCAAGCTGGTATACAACAACAGCCCGTCATTCAACTGGACACTGAACTTCCGTCAGCAGGTATTTGATGCCATGGCTGAAGAAGGTAAAGACGTCTCTTCTTACGACCGCGCTGATCTGATGAGCGTCAAGTACGATGAAACCGAACTGGCGATCGAAGCTGACAACCGCATCCGTACCTTCCAGGCTGATGCCTCACGTGAAGCGGGTATCTTCCACCACCTGATCACCCTGCCGACTTACCACACTGCCGCCCTGTCTACTGACAACCTGGCGAAAGAGTACTTCGGTGACGCGGGTATGCTGGGTTATGTTGAAGGTGTTCAGCGTAAAGAGATCCGTCAGAGCATCGCCTGTGTGAAACACCAGAACATGGCCGGTTCCGACATGGGTGACGATCACAAAGAGTATTTCTCTGGTGATGCCGCGCTGAAAGCATCTGGTAAAGACAACACCATGAACCAGTTCTAATCTGATTTGAACTAAATCACCCTGCCTAAAGCTGAGTCTAGCTCTAGGCAGGGTATCTCCATCAATATTGACAACGGCTAGTCCCAAGAAAAATCAATCGTAACATCACGTCCATATGAGTGTTCAACTGTTTTATAGTGCCACTTATATTGCTGAATTATCCGATCCGTCAATTCTAAACCCAAGCCGAAGCCTAGCTTGTCCTGCGCGTCACCGAAGCTTTCATCCTGATTTGAAATGGTTACCAATGACCCCTCCTGGCTAATCACCACCCTTCCACACAGTGTGTGTTGATAGGCATTACGAATCAAATTACTGAGGACAATCCGACATAGGGTTGCCGGCAGCAGAAACAGCCCCGGGCTAATGTTCAGCTCTACCTCCACGGCTTTGTCGCTTAGCAGATACCTAAGCTCTTGACTGATTTGCGCCACCAACTCGCCCATGTTCAGTTCAGTTAAGGGCACTTCAGTTTGCTTTCCTCTATTCAACCACAACAAGGTTTCGCATAGATCAGTAACCGTCACACCCGCACGTAAAATACGTCCTACTACTTGCTGCTGCTTTGCTTCTGTGTGTGGCATGCCAATCAACTTGGCCAGTAACTCTGCATTACTGCGCACCACGGCAATAGGGGTACGCAGCTCATGACTGGCATGTGCTAAGAATTTCTGTTCACGACGCAGCGAGTTTTCTACTGACAACAGGCTGTTTTTCACTACTTCAGCCAATCGATTCAGCTCATTGTAGTGGAAGTCTGGAGCCGGAGAATTCAGTTGCCCTGGTGTCAGTTGCTTTGCCCACACAGCCAAGCGCTCAACGGGTTTGGCCACCATTTGCATCAAAATATACATACACAATGCAAACAATCCGATGCCAAGCAGGGCGTAACTCAGTAGCTTAATCACATGAGGGATTTCTTCATGCGGTATATCACGGCTATAATCCTGACGATTTAGATCATCCATTACACGGGTAATGTACAAGATTTCATCTGAAGGTTGGTCGTAGCGCATAACAAATACAGCCCGGTCCGGTACAGAAAACCAATGGGGCCTTTCAATCTGTTTAACGAACTGCATGTGCTCATCAGGTATCTCAAACAGCGACGTGATTTCAGGTGAGATATCTTGCCAACGATTGAATACCTGAAAACCAAGTAACTGTTGTGGCTGGTTGTCCTGGATGTCAGCATGACGTCCAACTTCCATCATCATCAGACGTATGCCGCCATCCAATCCTTGCTCAAAGTAGTTTGCCGCCAAGGTAGAAAAGCTGAGCACGGTAACACTTGCCATTGCCATCATCATGCAGGTAAAGAATATTTTAAGACTGCGGCGTATTTTCATCGTGATCCTGTCGCTTAATGCTAAATCCGTAGCCTGGCAGGGTATGGATGAGCGGTTGCCATCCTTCTCTATCGATCTGTTTGCGTAAATTAAATACGTGAACTTTTAAGCTGTTACTATCTGGCGGTTCATCACCCCAAATGGTTTGAGCGATTTTATCTCGCGACACACCAGCTGGATATGCACGCATCAATAGCTCTAAAATTTTTATCGAGATGGGAGCAAGCTTAATTTCCTGTCCTGAACGAATAACCTGGCGTAGAGAAAGATCCAGCTCCAAGTCCGCCACTCGTAGTTTGGAAATTTGTCCACTGCGACGTTTGCCTAATACCCTGATGCGAACCATCAGTTCTTCCATGGCAAAGGGCTTAACCAGATAATCGTCCGCGCCATGACTAAAGCCCTGCAGCTTGTCATCTAATGTGTCGCGCGCTGTCAGCATCAGTACCGGCGTTTCAATACCCAGTTCCCGAATACGTTCACAAACCACCAGTCCTTCGATTCTAGGTAAGTTGAGGTCAAGAATGATCACATCATAATGATTGGCGACGATCAGGTTATAACCCACCAGACCATCGGCAGCAAAATCGCAGGCAATCCCTTCCAGTGACATGTAATCGATAAGAGCCGTTGCCAGGTCAATATCATCCTCTACCAATAAGGCACTTAACATTTCTTAGAACCTACCGCTGTTAGGGATATCCTTTTAATGATATTGCTAATCCCCTGGCTGATTTCATACTGAATCATCAATAACGCAGGGATCAGCAACAAGGTGATCACCGTGGCAAACATAATACCGTACCCCAATGAAGCGGCTGCCGGTTTAAGAAATTGTGCCTGCATCGATGTCTCGCTTAGCAGTGGCAGCAGACCAGCAAAGGTAGTAATGGACGTTAGCAGTATCGCCCGCAAACGTCTATTGCATGCTTCTAGGATAGCCTGAGTAACCGTTTTACCCTCCCCCATTAGATCGTTAAAACGACTCACCAACAGCAAACTGTCGTTCACCACGACACCACTTAATGCCAGCATACCAAATATCGACAAAATGCTCAGCGTCAGTCCATTTAACCAATGACCAAGTATGGCACCTACAATACCAAAAGGGATTGCGGTCATGATCAGTATAGGCTGTATATAGGAGCGCAAGGGTATTGCCAACAAGGCATATATGGCAATCAACGCAGCTATAAACATCAACTCCATCGACTGCATGGTTTCTTGCTGTTGCTCCGCCTCACCGGCAAAATCAACACGCAAATGGGGGTATTGCGCTTGCAGTTGAGGTAACACCAGTTGAGTGACCTGATTGACGACCTGACTTGAAGACAGTTGGCTTTTATCAACCACGGCACTGACATACACGGCACGCTGGTTATTAATACGGGTAATTTCTGATGGCTGGTATTCCGACTGAATGTTAGCAACCGCACTCAGTGGTACTATGTTGCCATCCTCTGTGCGGACATTTGCAGTCAAAATATCCGCCATTGTTTGGCGTTTCTGATCTGGGTAGCGCACACTTACGGTCACTTCATCCTGACTGCGCTGAAATTTTTGCACCTCGCCCCCACCAAACGAACGCAAAATTTGTTCAGCCAGGGACGCCGTTGTCATACCCAGCGAACGCCCCTGTTCGGTCAGCTCAAAACGATACTGCGGCACCCCTGAACTCAGGTTGTCGTCAATGCCACTGATCGCAGATAAGGTTTGCAAATAGCGCTTCACCTCATTACCCGCCAGGATGGCCGACTCACTATCACTGGCTTTCAACTCAATTTTGAAGTTATCGACCATGTCCATACTGGAGAGTACTTTTAACTTTTTCACCCCTTCTAACGGCCCAATCAATTCACGCCAGAGGTGTGTGTATTGATTCGTGTCATAACCCGGTTGATCAATGAAGGCAACGGTTACACTGCCTTCGGTATCAGCCGATGCCAACACTTGTAAACTCGAAATACGGCTGTCGTCCAGCGACATACCAAGCTGACTGCGTAACTGCTGATCGGCTTGCAAGGCGGCTTGCTCTATAATTAGCAGGTTTTTTTGAGTCTGGCCAAAGCTGACGTCTTCCTGCATAGTCATGCTGGCGGTGGCGATATCACGTGGAATATCTGGAAAAAATGCCATTTTTACCACACCTGACATTGGCAGATTCACCACCAGAATGAGTACACTGATAAACGCGAGTACCAGTGCATAGCGCAGTTTAAGGCATACTTTGATCGCCGGCGTATAAACCTGGGTATTAAACCAAGCCAGCGCCGCATCGGCGCCATGCTGAACTCGGGACCAGCCTGTGCGATTTGGGTTACGCTGCGTGTTCAAATGAGCAAGATGTGATGGCAAAATTAATTTAGATTCCACTACTGACAACAATAAGCAAATCGTCACGACCGATGCAAATTGTGCAAAAATCTGTCCCAAACCTCCGCTCACTTGAGACAAGGCCATAAATGCCGCCACCGTGGTTAATACGCCAAAAATGGTTGGCAAGGCCACCTTCATCGTCCCTTTGATGGTGTTCTCTAAGCTGTCACCCTCTTTGCGCCGGGTATCATAAATACTTTCACCCACTACGACGGCATCATCAACGACAATACCCAGCGCCATAATGAAGCCAAACGTAGTCATTTCATTGAGAGTCAGATTAGCAAAGGACCCTGACATAAAAAATACTGTGCCAAAGAAAACAAACGGCAAGCCAGCAGCCACCCAAAATGCCACACGTACATTGAGAAACAAGGCTAGTATCAGAAAGACCAGGGCGATCCCTGAAACTGCATTTTTCACTAAAAGATTAAGTCGATCCTTAATCATCAAGCTTTGATCATACCAGGTTTCAATATACACCCCCTGGGGTAACAGCTCTCGACTTTGCCACTGCTGCACAACTTGATTAGCCTGATCAGCGATGCGGGTCACATCACCGTATTCATCCATGACTATCTCAATAGAGATACCATTTTGTTGATTGTAGCGCGAATAGGTAAAGCTATCTTCATCAAAGCTATTGCTAAGGCTGGCAACATCCCCCAAACGAATAACGGCACCCTCGGAGGTCGTCAACAAAGGGATACTGGCAAAGTCTTCAAGCTCGTACTTCTGATCCGCAACCTTTAAGCGCACTGATTTTTCACTATTGCGCAAACTGGTAGTTAGTGGCGATGATGATTCAGCGTTAATCGCGCTTTCTATGTCCGAAAGACTTAAGCCATAAGCCTGCAAGGTCGCCTCATCTATTTCAATTGCAACAACCGGATCACGCGTTGCCTCAATAGACAAATCACGAATACTGCTTTGCTGCAATAAATCGGTTTTGAGCTGTTCAGCGAGCGCCTGTAGCGTAGCATGATCGGCGTCACCATAGAGCTGAACCCAAATCGCATGATCTTGCATCCGTGCTTTTTCAATCACCGGTTTTTCTGCATCATTTGGGAAATTATTGATCGAATCGACTTTGGTTTTTATATCTGTAAGCAACGCATCCAAAGCATAATCACTGGTCTTTTCCACCGTTACTCTGGTACCAGACGCATTGGAAGCTGAGGTAATGCGCTTAATGCCAGAGACACTTTCCAGCGCATCTTCAATTTTAATTGCAATGCCTTCTTCGGCTTGTTTCGGATCGCCACTGTTATAACTAACTGAGATGGTTACCTGATCCGGCTCCATGCTCGGAAAAGCCTCCCTGCGCAACTCTCCCAAGGACATGATCCCCATAAAGATCACACCCAAAAGCAATAAATTAGCCGCTACAGTATTACGTGTGAACCAGGCGATAATGCCTTTTTGAGTCGATAATTCACTCATAGTGAAGTTTCCTCTTGCACTTGCACCAGCGTCCCTACTCTGTAACTACTCAAGGGGCGCTTAACGATTTGTACTTCACTGTCAGTAAAGGGTTGAAGATAAACATAACCCGCTTGCTCGAAATGTTTGTTGGCGGCCTGCTTCGCTAGTTTCCCTTCGCTATCGACGTACCAGATATCACCTTGTTGTGAAACTGCTGACTGAGGCAATTTCCAGATAGCATCGAGCGTAATACCTTGAATGGAGGCCGTCACAAAAGTCCCTGGATACAGGGGATGATCCTGCTCTAGCGGATGCTCCACCGTAACAATCAAGGCGCGTTGACGGGTAGCCGCGTCCAGGTGCTGCTGAATACGCGTAACATAGCCCGGCCACTGCTGCTGGTTGCTATTGTTAATCAGGGTGACCGGCCAGGCTTGCGGGTTTGCCGCCAATTGCTCATTGTCCAGTGAGGGCAAATTTAGCCACTGAGCTTGTGAAAGTGGTATCGACACTTCCACTAGATCGGTGCTGTAGAGGGTCACAATTTGAGCCCCTTGCTGCAGGTAGCTACCCAACTGAATATCACGACTGATGACCAAGCCATTAAAGGGTGCGCGAATCATGGTATTGTTTAAGTCGTACTGTGCTTCAATCAATGCCTGCTCGGCACTTTTAAATGCCGCTGTAGCCTGCGCCAATTGAGGTTCCCGCAGCACCAACGGTGAGTCAGGTTCACCGGTTAATCCTGAGCGTTGCCATTCCAGTCGAGCCTGGTCACCTTGGCGTTGCTCTTCGAGTAAATCCAGTCGGGCTTGTGCCAATTCAGCGTTGGCGTTGCTCAGCGCATTTACATATCGGGTTTGCTCCAACTGAGCTAGTAACTCACCTTCTACCACCCGCTTACCTACTTCAAAATTGTCACCAAGCTGCATCACCCGCCCTGACAATTCGGCCGTTAAACTTAACTCATAACGTGATTTAGCTTCACCATAACCTTCAACCTCCGCTCTATATTGCCCGGGTTCAACCGTCACAACTGACACCAGTAATGCAGTTGTCGGCAAATCTGAGGCTTGGGTTTGCTCTGCTACTGGGGAATCTGGACTAGCAGGTGGCGACAGTTGGGCATTGGTATAACCAACCACGCCAGCTAACACGACACAGGACAGCAAGGTAATCCAGATCACTGTATTATTGCGCTTCATTTATAACTCCTAATCCCAGCGCTAACCCCAGGTCTACGCGGTTGCTTAAACGGTTAAAAGTGACTTGGGCCAATTGAATTTCAATGTCATAGACTTGTTGCTGTGCCGTCAGCAGATTGAGGATATCCACCAACCCCATGCGATACTTGTCCTGATAATTGGCTTCACTGCGACGTACACTGGCGAGTGCCAGGCCAAGATGTTGTTGCTGCCGCTCCAGCGCTTGCTCCTGGCTAAGCGCATCTTCGACTTCATTTACGGCATTCAATAAGGTTTCCTGATAAGCCCAGAATGTCTGCTCGGTTTTCAAGGCCTCAATCTGCGCTTCAGCTTTTAGCCTGCCGCCCTGAAACAAAGGTGCGGTAACCTGCCCCAAAATGCTCCATAACGGGCTGGTCAGCAGGCTATCACTTAGGTGTGTGGCAGTGTCGCTTAGCGCTGCACTCAAACTGAGGCTAGGCAGCATGGTTTTGTAAGCAACTTGGGTGGTGTACTGCTGTGCTTGAATATCTGCAAACGCCGCAATTAAATCTGGTCGACGTGCCAAATCCTGATCAGGGACATCGGCCAAGGGCAGGATGACCTGTGGAAATTGATCGGGGATCTCAGGTAACGAGTAATCACCTAGCTGACCCAGCAACACTTTAAGGTTGCGCTGAGCCGCCGCCAGTGTTTCCTGATACTCAGCAATAGTTGATTTAGTCGATTCGCTACTGCTTTTGGCGCTATCTAAATCCTCAAGACCACCCAGGCCTTTGCGATAACGCTCAGACACAAAGGTTTGATTGGCATCCAATGAAACCAAACGCTGCTGCTCAATACTTACCTTTTGCTGATAGAGACTAATTGACAGCCACTGACGCATGATGCTGGCCGCCAGGGTATCTTTCGCCGCTTGATAATCTGCCGCACTACTGGCTAACTGAGCACTAGAAGCCGCTTTACTGTCGGCGATTTTTTGCCAGATATCCAATTCCCAACTCACACTCAATTCGGTATTGAACTGGCGTTCGTTTTGCTCTTCGTCACTTGCGTTGATATTTAATCCAAGGCTCGGTAGTTGATCGGCCCCTACTTGGCGTTTTTGCGCATAGGCAATTTGTAACGCCAGCGCAGTCTGCTGCACACTGGGATTATGATCTAATGCCTGTTTGATTAATTGTTCGAGTTCAGGAATAGTGACCAAATCGACAAGGGTCGTCGCGCGCTGTGCCTGGGAAGTATTAGAGATCGACCAGACGCTCAGTGGTTCAAGTGATTGCGCTACTCTATCGCCGTAATCCTGTTGCGAATACATAGCGCAGCCAACCAGGCTTGCCGATAACAAGCTGATGACTGAAAAACGCAATGAATTCGATAATTTCATAGTTCTTTACTCCTCGTTGATATAGCAAAGAGTAAATGACGCGGGGTTAAGAGCGGGTTAACTACTGGACTGAAGCACTTTACATTCTGCCAGGCTGTACTAGTATGGATATAGAGAAGCTCAATTGCATCTCAGACCGCAAAGCCCCAACCCCACGGGTCTGGCGGCATAGGTCAGAGGCCAGCCACCTTCGGGTCGCTGGCCTTCCTATGTGTTCAAATTGTACTCAAATCGGCAGGGGCGTTTCTGTCTTTACCACACGTATCACAAAGTTACTGTGTATATCCTTTACGAACGGCAGGCTCTGTAGTTGTCGCAACAAAGCTTCATAACCTTGCAAATTGCTCACCACCACTTCCAGCCGATAATCGGCGGCTCCAGACACCAAGTAACAACTGATCACATTCGGCATTATCAGCACCGCCTGTTCAAACTCATCACTGGCTTGATCGTTATGGTGACTCAAACGCAGATCGACAAATACCGTCATACCCAGATTCAATTTCACACGACTCAGTGAGGATTGATAGCCGGTAATGATGCCCGCCTCTTCTAATGCCCGCACCCGCCTTAGACAGGGTGAGGGTGACAGACTCACCTGCTCGGCTAGTTCAACGTTGGTGAGACGCCCATTGCGTTGCAAGCAGGCCAAAATACGCATATCTGTGATATCTAGCGAAAACTGTGGCATATATAATTAAAAATCTCCATAAAATTGGCATTTAACGCCAATAATACACGATTTCATAGTCAAATTAGCAAGGACATGCCCGTCTTTTCAACGCCATAATAGGCTGTAACCTCAGTCTGTCATTAAGGGAAAAAGCGATGAACACAGCCTTGCCTGCTTACCGATACACCGCTACCGGAACTGCCATGTATTTAGGTATTGCGGCGGCCTTGCTGACTGTTTGCATCTGGTCAGGCTGGTTAATTGCGGTGCGTTTTTCCAGTGGCTCTGCCCTCACGGCATTTGATCTGGCGCTGATGCGCTACAGTCTACCGGCGCTGCTGCTATTGCCCTTTATCTGGCAAGCCAGAGTGGCGATACGCCGCACCCATTGGCTACACCTGATCGGCATCAGTATCGGTGCTGGCGTACCCTTTTTCTATCTGAGTTCTACCGGCCTGAATTATGCACCCGTCGCCCATGCGGGGTTACTGATACCTGGCACTTTCCCCGTATTCGTGACGATGATTGCGGTCCTGATCTACCGGGAGCCCCTTACTCGACATAGGTTGATTGGATTGAGTCTAATTATGACAGGCGTTACTTTGCTAATGCTTTCGTCATTGGTCCAGCAGCAGGCTAATATTTTGAAAGGCGATCTGTTACTGCTCGGTGCCAGCTTTTGCTGGGCACTGTTTACCGTATCCATGCGCGTGGCAGGTCTACCACCACTGGCGGCGGCAGGCCTGCTTTGCTGGGTTTCCACTCTGATACTGGGGGTACTTTATCTGTTTGGCTGGGTAGAGAGTGGTTTAACTCAAGCTAGCCAGGATGAACTGTTACTGCAATTGATCATGCAGGCACTCGGAGCGGGATTGTTGGCGGGCTTTTTTTACGGCTTTGCGATTAACCGTCTGGGAGCAGAAAACACCGCCGCTATAGGTTCACTGACGCCGGTTATTGCAGGTCTCGCCGCTATTCCGCTACTGGGAGAGCACTTGAGCCTGGCCGCTCTAGTAGGTATGGCGTTTATCTGCTTCGGGGTTGTCAAAGCCAGCGGCTTCCGTCGCCGCAAGCAAAAAGCGGCGGCGATCATTCCCGCTACGCGTGATGAAGTCGACCTGTTAGCCTCTCGTTAACAGGTCGCAAAAGCGCTGTACATCTTCATCGGTGGTGGCAAATGAGGTGACCAGGCGCACGAAACGCTGGTTAGCGCCGCATCGCTGTCCGGCGGGTAATGCACTCAGCCCCCAGTCATAGAACACAGCACCAGCTGCCTCTAGCTCCTCAGCCAGTTGGCTCGGCAGCAAGGCAAATATTTCATTCGCCTCTACGTTCCAGGCCAGCCTGACTCCCGGCGTGTTCTGCAAAGCACTGGCCAGCACCTGTGCATGTTTATTAGCTTGTGCGGCCAGCGTTAACCAGTGCAGGTCTTTGAGCCAGGCGACGACCTGAGCACCGAACAAGCGTCCTTTGGACAACAGATGCCCAGTGCGCTTACGCCGATGCACAAAGCCCTGCGCCAGACTCTTATCAAAGAAAATAACCATTTCAGCACTGAGGCAGCCATTCTTGCTGGCACCCAGACAGAGCACATCAACCCCGGCCTTCCAGGTCAACTCGGCCGCTGAACAGCCCAGACTCGCCAGTGCATTGGCAAAACGCGCACCGTCCATATGTACACGCATGCCTCGCTGGTGCGCCAGACTCGCCAGGGTTGCAACTTCTTCCGGACTGTAAACCTGGCCTGCTTCATTGGCTTGAGTCAGGCTCAATACACCTAATAAGGGATTGTGTGGTACATGTTGGCTCTGAGTAGCCAGCAGTGCTGAAAAGTGTTCCGGGGTTATCCTGGATTCGCCGTCAGCAATGCTCAATAACCGGGCCCCTCCGGTAAAGAACTCAGGTGCTGTCGACTCATCGACCAAAATATGCGCCTGCGAATGACAGACAATCACTTCCCAGGGCTGCACCATCGAAGACAAGGCCAGGCAGTTAGCTGCCGTACCACTGGCGACAAAGAACACCTCACAGTCGCACTCAAATGTGGCTTGTACGGCCTTGACCGCCGCCGCAGTCCATTGATCATCACCGTAGGATGCACAAATACCCGTGTTAGCTTCAACTAGGGCTTTAAGCACCTGCTCCGAAGCCCCAGTTTGGTTATCACTACCAAAATACATTAAAAACTTTACCCCTTGAGTGACTTAATCTGATGACTCTTTAGTTGCGTCGCTAGACTCTTCAGCCTCGGCTGACTTGGAGGCACGGGCCTCCTGCTGTTTTTTCTTGGCATTGAGTTTGCGAATCTTATCAGCCAGCGGACCAAAGGTTTGTGAACCACGGCGCCCAGATGCCTCATTACGTGCTTGCTGCTCAGCTTCCAGGCGTGCTTTTTCATAGACTGACAGGTGTTTTTTACGCTTTTTCTGCGCCTGCTGCTTGCGGCTTGCATAGCTGTCCGGATCCGATAAGCGTTCTTTTTTCTTCGGTGCTGTTTCCATCAGGATAACTTTTACCGACTTGCGCTGTTTTTTAATGCGTGTCATTACTTTTCTCTCCGGTCGCGGCTGCATTTTCAGCTTCAAGCGCAGCGAGCCGAGCCGCTTCATCTTTTTGCTGCCATTCTGTAAGGGTTTCGAAACTGATGCGACCCAAGGTACCGGCGCGCATCTCATTAATCAGTATTTCGGATGCTTTATGTCTGTCTACCACACCACCAGGACGCAAACAGCCGCGCTTTCGGCCAATCACATCGAGCAGGTCATCAGCTATCTCCGGCAAGTCTGTCAAACGGTAACGTTCGCGCAGATTATCGGCATAGTGATCCAGCATAAAGCGTGCAGCAAACGTGGCGACTAATTCATGCTCAATGGCCGTGTCTTTAATCGCACCACTTGCCGCCAAACGGTATCCAGAATCCAAATCTTCAATTTTAGGCCAGAGTATACCTGGCGTATCAGACAGTGCCAGTCCACCTTGAACTGTGTAGCGCTTCTGCTGACGCGTGACCGCTGGCTCATTACCCACTTTCGCAAGCTTACGTCCCAGTATGGCATTCAGCAGCGTGGATTTACCCACATTGGGTATGCCCATAATCATCGCTCTAACCGGACGTTCAGCTTTGGCCCTCGCCGGTATCATTTGCTTGCAGATCTCAGGTAGTCGCTTCACTAATTTCTGTTGAGAAGCGTCCAGTGCAATGGCCCGCACACCGTCCTGGCTATTAAAATGCGCAAGCCACTCTTCAGTGACTTGCGGGTCAGCCAAGTCCTGCTTATTGAGGATTTTCAACACTGGTTTACCTTTACGGAGTTGATTAACCAGTGGATTTTCGCTGGATCGTGGCAAACGGGCATCCAGTACTTCGATTACCAGGTCGATTTCACTCATCACTTCAGCGATCTCTTTACGCGCTTTGTGCATGTGTCCTGGGAACCAGTTGATTTGACTCATAGATTTCAGACTTATATAACTTAAAGGGATTCAGTGCTACAAACTAGTGCGCTCTTACTACAAACATTATACACTTTCATGACACCACTCCTCAGTACAAATTAAGGTTTTCCATCGGTATGGGCACACAGGCGCAAATTCTTCTTACCCGACAACCGATCTTTGATGCCCATCAAAAAGTTGTAGCCTATGAATTGCTCTGCCAAAGTGAGTCCATACAGCAACTGGTCAGTGCCGAAGACGACAGCCTGTCGTCAGCGGCGGTGCTGGATGCCTACACTAGCATTTCAGATCAGGGGGAAGTCAAAAGAGTTCCTGCCTTTATTTCCTTGTCTTTTGCCTTGCTTAAACAAACCGGTCTGCCTGGCTTGCCAAAAAAACAGGTCATCCTTGAATTCAGTCTCAGAGGTGCAGACCCTAAAGATGCACTGCGTAATCTACTGCCACTGATTAATGAGGGCTATCGGGTTTCTGTCAGTAACGTTGACGACCCAGAGGCTTTTTCTTCCCTGTTGAAATTGGTCTATTTGATTAAAGTCAGTGTGGATGGTAAATCACCTGACGAAATCCACGCCTTGCAACAGCATCTGGCGCCCTGGAAACGGCCGTTGATGGCCACCCATATCAGTGACTATGAAACCCTGGAACTTTGTGTATCCAGCAAGTTCAGCTTGTTCCAGGGAAATTTTCTCAGCAAACCCCGCGCCATGCCTGGACAAAAAGTCAAAGCTAATCAAGTGGTTCTGATTCAGTTACTGCAGATACTCGGTGATCCCAAAGCCACGCCGGAAAAAATTGAAAAGCTGATTCTGCAAGATCCAGTACTGACATACAAACTGCTGCGCATTGTTAACTCGGCGGCCTATGCACTGGTCAGAGAAGTGGAATCAGTCGCTCAGGCGGTGGTACTGCTTGGACTTGAGCAAGTGAGAAAGTGGGCAACCGTTATTTCGTTGGATGCGCATACTGGTAAACCTGAAGAATTGACGCGTAACTTACTGACACGTGCACATATGTGCGAATTGATTGCCGCCAAACAGAAGCGCTTACCGCACTCCTCCTATTTTATGGTGGGTATGATGTCCGGTATTCACTTATTATTGGATATACAGCAGGATGAACTATTGCAGCAGCTACCCTTGGCTGATGATATAAAAGAGGCCATCAGTCAATACAGCGGTCCGCTGGGCGATATTTTATCTCAGGTGATGAGCTATGAAAGTGGCGAATGGGATAAGCTACCGGCTGATTTTGATGGTGAGCTGTATGAAAATGCCTATCGTGGTGGCCTGAAGCTAACCAAAGAATCCATGCAAGCTTTGTATGACACAGCCAGTAGTTATAGTTAGCACAGCATGATTAATACACTTGATGCTTATCAGCATCTTGCCAGGCAGGAAAACCATCTCTAAAACCGTCGAGTGCCGCCTTACTTAATTGACAGGTTTCAATAAAGGCTTCCCCCTTGGGATAATCACACAGCGCTTCCCCTTTAAAATCAACCAGCATCGAATCACCACTATACTGATTACCCTTGGCATCATCTCCTACTCGATTAACGCCAATGACATAACTCAGATTTTCGACGGCTCGCGCCTGAAGCAATATACGCCAGGGGTGCGCTCGCGGTGCAGGCCAGTTAGCCACACAAAGTAACAAATCATATTCAAAAGGCTGTTCAGACGATGATTGCTGGCGTAACCAGACTGGAAAACGCAAGTCATAGCAGACGCTTAGCAAGATACGAAAACCGTTTAACTCAACTACAACCCTTTCCTGCCCCATGGCATAGCGTTGGTGTTCCCCCGCCATACGAAACAGGTGACGCTTATCATAAAAAGTTAGCTCACCGTCCGGGGTTGCCCAGATCATGCGGTTATAATACTGCTCGTTCTGTTTTACCGCTACACTACCGGTAATGACACAGCCCCGCTGAATCGCCTGATCTCGCATCCATTTGACCACATCGCTTTCGTCATAAGGCTGTGCCATTTCACGTGAGTTCATAGTAAAACCGGTGGCAAACATTTCCGGTAACACGATCAAATCGGTAACATCCGAACCTAGGTCACCTAGCATAGTATCGATACGGTCACAATTTTCTACCGGATCTTCCCAGCGCAAATCGCATTGCACCAGTGTAGCTCGCAAAGATGAGTGCATGGATGACATGAATGACTCCTAGGCTTTTTTGGTCAGGTCGGTGCTGAAATGCTTACCCATTTCCAGCGCAATTCGACATTGTACCAAAAATTGGTTAAACACTCTGAAATCACGATCTTCAACCGGGCCAGCCACGTCAGTTTTATCCGCATAGAGTAAGCCCAGGACTTTGCCGGATACTATCAGTGGTGACACGATCAAACCACCCGGCCTGACACTGTGTAAGTAATCATCTGGCAAACGATTCTGCCAGCTTGGGTCGCTGGCATCAGATACCAGCAACGCAACACCTCGGTCCATAATATGAAAGAACAGGCGGCTGTTTTTATCTGTCCGGTTCAACTGAAAGTAACTCATTAGTGGGTCCAATTGCTCACCCTCAAGCAGCTTTGCCACCAATTGCTGGCCAGCATTAACACTAAGACAAAACACCACTCGTTCCAGTGAACTGCTGGCCTCAATACCTTCAACACAGGTCAATAATACCTGAGTTGTGGGTGCCTGACCGGTCATCAGTTCATTCATTTTTTCCAGATATTTCAGCTGCAATTGATTGTATTCAGCCAGACGCTTTTGTTGTTCCACAGAATAAGCGTCCTCCTGATATTTTTTCGAGCTTTGCTGTTCCTGTCGTGCATGCACATAAAAGGACACTTTACGACTGAGTTCATCAAGCGATTCATTACCACTAGCGGAAACGGGTGGAATTAACGCGCGGTGCGACAATCCATACTGATCAATATGGTCACACAACTGCCGGACAGAATAATGCAGTGTTTCTTCAAGTTTTTCGGCAGGTTGACGAGTCAACGCTGACATCAGCTTTAGTTGCTCGGTATATTCATTACCTTCCAGTTGCGGAGAGCGCTGATAAACCTGCTCGAACAATTGATGACAGCCGGAAACGATCTGCTGATTAAGTCGTTCCTGCTCGGATACTCCCGGTTGAGGCTCACCCGTACGCAGACTACTAACAACGCGTTTAGAAAAACCCCAGCTCTGAATTAAGTCACGTCCAAGGGTAACAAACTCTCCTCCCAGGGTTTGCTGTTGGATGTTCACCCAGCTCAACAGACGTTGCTTACGCTGTTCCAGCATGGCGCGATAGGTATCAGGTAGGGTAAAGGCGACAACAATTTCACCTAAGCTGAAGAGTAAGCCACAAATATAGGTTTCCTCAACATCATCGATGCCAGCACTCAGTGCCAGATCACGTGCGGTTGAAGCATTCAGAACAGCGCTAACCAACAGATCCTCTACATGGCGATTCGGCTCTTTCTCGCCAAAGCTTTCGATCAGCTTTAATGTCATGCAGAGGTTACGTATACGCTCAAAACCTATCAATACTACAGCGCGTGAGATGGCCGTTATTTTGCCACTGCCACGGTTATAATGATTAGAGTTGGCCAGACGCAGTAGCTTGGTGGTCAGATTGGCGTCCTTCATGACGGCGATGGCCAGTGCCATAGCATCCGTATCACCAGCACTACTGATCTGGCGAATATGATTGACCGTTGCACTGAATACCGGCAAATCACCTAATCGATCAAGGCGCGCGTAGATGGTATTCAAGGTTTCCTGATACTTCAAGGAGATACCACACTTATCGATAGTGACAGTTTATATAAACTTATAGTATTCAGCATAGCCCCAAGCTCAGGGTGACTCAAGCAAAACAGGCTAATCCAAACGTCGACCCTGATCCAGCCTGATAACCTGATCATAACGATGCAGCTCTTGCATATGGTGGGTGATAATCAACAGGGTTTGCCCTGGCCGGTAACTGAACACGGTCTCCATGACTTGTGCAGCAGTGTGAATATCCAAACCTTCTGTGGGCTCATCCAGAATCAGTATCGGTGCCGTCTTCAACAAGGCTCGCGCAATACCCAGGCGCTTACGCTGCCCACCCGACAGGCGATTCCCCCCCTCACCCACTTCACGGTCCAAGCCTTCGCTGCCGAGCATCTCTGTCATGCCAAGCTGACCCAACAACGCCAGCATCTGCTGATCAGAGGCTTCAGCATCAGCCACTTGCAAATTCGCACGGACACTACCGGCAAACAGCTGTACCGGCTGAGACAAGACCGCCATCTGGTCACGCAACTGCTGTTCGGGGTAGGATTCAACAACCACTCCCCCCACTAACACGCGCCCTTGTTGGTATTGCCAAAAGCGGGATAACAAATTAATGATTGAGCTTTTACCACTGCCCGTATGACCCACCAATGCAACTTTGTCCCCTGGATTCACCTGCATAGACAACCCTTGCAATACTGGGGCGGAATCATAGGCAAAACTCACCTGATCAAACTGAATTTCTCCTGCTCTTACAACCACTATGGGCTGGTCGGGAAACTCGATATCTGAACGTTGGGAAGTGATCTCCTGCAGGTTCTCTGCCGCCGCACGGGTTTTACCCAGGTATTGGTAAGCCAGCGGCAGTGAGGCTACGGCCTCGAAACTTGCCAGCACACAAAACACCACCAACGCCAGCCAGGCTGGCGACAGTTGCTCTTCGGTCACCAGATTGATGCCAATCATCAACGCCAGCAGTGTAGTCAATCCAGCCGCCAACGTCATCAGTGCCGCTGTCACGCCACTCACCAGACTCATACGTAGTTGCGCTTGCAACAAAATCTGCTGAGATTGCTGCAACTCCAGCTGTTGTTTATCCAGGGCCGAATATACATGCAGCTCTGCCATTCCCTGCACATAGGTCAAGGTACGCTGACGCAACGCTGATGCCTGGCCAACCATGTCCCGCCCTGTCACTGCACCTAGCTTATGCCCTAGCATGGGGATTAACACCCCCGATACCGATAAAGCCAGCAACAGCAACACCCCCAGTGAAGGGGAAATCCACCAGAGGAACAAGGACACCAGTACAGCTGTAACCAACGCAACCAGGCTGGGAGAAATTACCCGTAAATACAGATTATCAAGTGAGTTAATATCACTAATCAAACGGTTAAGCAGGTCAGCCGAGCGATAATGCCGCAGACGTGCTGGATTCAAGGGTTCCAGGTGGGCATAAAACCAACTGCGCAGCTGTGCCAATAACCTGAAGGTTGCTTCATGTGTTGTGACCCGCTCAAAATACCGCCCAGCGGTTCTGGCTATAGCAAAGGCCCTCACCCCTCCACCTGGAGTCATGTAATTAAATGCCTGTGCAGAGACCACTGACACCCCAGCCAGAGCCGTGGCTGAAATAAACCAACCGGAGAGGGTCAACAACCCGACACTTGACAGCAGCGTGACCAAACCCAGAAAGCTACCTAACAGCACCCAACCCAGATGCGGTTTCATCAAGCGGATAAAAGGCATAAGTGCTGACATTAGTTAACTGCCCCCTGTAACGCTTGTCTCATAGCCGCATCTGCTTCAACACACCGACCTTGCTGCAACACACACACGCGATCAGCTAACTTCATAGTAGCCGGGCGGTGTGTTAGCAGCAGGGTGGTCCGCCCACGACAGAGTCGAGACAATGCCTGCAACACCAGCTCTTCACTGGCATGGTCCAGGCTCGCGGTAGGTTCATCCAGCAGCAGCACCGGTGCATTCTTCAAAAAGGCTCTCGCTAAGGATAAACGCTGAATCTGACCACCAGAAAAGTTTGCCCCGGCTTCGCCAACCGACGTATCCAGCCCCTCCTCAAGGCGATCAATAAACTCACTGGCTGCGGCCTGATCACAGGCCAGCCTGAGTTGATCATCGGTCGCTTGAGGGTTAGCCATCAAAAGGTTGTCACGAATACTGCCTGGAAATAACGTCGTATGCTGGCTGACAAATGCGACCTTATCCATCCACTGTGAACGTGATAATTTTGCCAAGGGGATAGCACTTATAAGAATGTCACCCTGCTGCGGACAATCGAAGCCTGCCAGTAAATTCAGTACAGTCGATTTACCTGCTCCACTAGGCCCTACCAGTGCAACACATTCGCCAGGTTCAACCTGTAAATAAAAATTGTCTAGCACGGGCTGGGATTGTTCAGGGTAACTAAAACTGATCCGATCCAACGTAAGCGCAGGTTGGTGTTCAGGTAACACTTGTTGACCACCCGATTGCAGGTGCTCATGTTGATCAAGCAGTTCAATGATCCGCTCAGCAGCGGCAATGGCTTCCTGCTTGGAATGGTAATGTGTGCCCAACTCCCGCAATGGCAAGTAAAACTCCGGCGCCAGAATCAACAGAAACAGTGCATGGTAGAGTGTGATTTCAGCGCCCCAGCTACCGAAATCAAGCAAACCCAAAAAACTGAAACCCAGGTAAACGGCCAGAATGGCAATAGATATAGAGGCAAAAAACTCCAGGACGGCTGAGGACAAAAAAGCCAGCCGCAATACCTGCATGGTGCGAATACGGAACTCATCAGCATTATCAGCGATAACACGCTGTTGCTCCTGGCTACGGGAAAACAGCTTCAGTGTGCCCAATCCCTGAACAACATCCAGAAAATAGCCACTCAGCTGTGCTAAAGCGCGAAAATTACGACGGTTAGCTTCGGCTGCCCGGGTCCCGACCAGCGCCATGAACAAAGGGATCAGTGGCGCGGTTGCCAGAAAAATCAGTGCCGCGGCCCAGTTAATCGGTAATACAAAAGCCAAAATAACTAATGGAATAATGCCAGCCAGGGCCATTTGCGGAAGATAGCGTGCGATGAAGCCATCCAGTGCTTCGACCTGCTCCATCAGCAGGCTGCTAAGCTCACCACTACGCTGGCTCTTGCTATAGGCTGGCCCCAGTTGCGCTAACCTGGCCAGTAGTTCAGCGCGTAACCTGGAGCGCACTCCTACAGAGGCACGTTGACCGCTCCATTCTCTGAACACACCGGCAGCGGCACGGAACAGTAAAGCTAACAACAGGATAACTATAAGCCCTTTCAGCTCACTGAGCTGAGCGCCCTGAAACAGGGTCTCATTCACGGCACGCGCTAACAAATGCGCCTGCAGCACCAGCATTAAGCCAGCAAATATACCGGCGGCAACACTGAGCCGAACCCAGCGTTTCTCATTACCCAACAGTCCTTTCAACCAGCGGGATTTGTCACCTGTTGACTCGCGTGTTGTTGCTTGCATCGTTGCTCTTAAATTTTCGTAGGACTACGGGTTAACTCACTATCAGATCAGCGCCACACAACGGCCCGCCAACTCACGGGCCTGCTCAAGTCGCTGGGTGTCCTGCAGTAAGTCACTGGGTTTTCCACGCATCGTGGCAATGCGCGGATTGTTTACCACCGGCCTAGTTTTTAAATAGTCCAATACCTCAAGCGCATGCTGCGGCTTATTGCAGACCAGCACCATATCACAGCCAGCGTCCAAAGCTTTTTGGCAGCGTTGCGCATAACTTCCGGCAATACTGGCACCTTCCATAGTCAGGTCATCACTGAATATGACTCCGGAAAAGCCCAATTGTTTGCGAAGTTTCTCTTTTAGCCAATAAGGTGAAAAGCCTGCCGGTTCCGCATCAATCTTACTGTACACTACATGGGCAGGCATAATGGCATCCAAACCCTTTGCAATCAAATACTTAAATGGCTGGATATCGGACTGTTCAAGACGGGATTCGTCACGCTCATCAACAGGCAATTCCAGATGTGAATCAGCCTGTACCCAGCCATGCCCGGGAAAATGTTTACCAGTTGCCGCCATACCGGCCTCATGCATACCCTGCATAAAGGCCAGCGCCAATTTGGCCAGGGTTTCAGGCTCAGATGCGAAGGCTCGATCGCCGATAATGGAGCTTTGCTGCCAGTCAATATCCAGCACTGGGGCAAAGCTGATATCTATATCAAAAGCCCGCAACTCGGCAGCCATCAACCAACCCAGCTCATGCGCTGAAGCACAAGCCTCGACTGGATCTTGTTGGTACATACGCCCCAGGACAGCCATTGGCGGCAGCCTGGTAAAACCGTCGCGAAAACGCTGCACCCGTCCACCTTCCTGATCTACAGCAACGATCAAATCAGGTCGTATCGACCGAATTGCTTGCATCAGTTGCTGAAGCTGCACCGGATCGGTGTAGTTACGGCTAAATAAAATCAGCCCACCCACTTCTGGTTGTTGAAGGGTTGTCGCTTCCTCAGCGGTCAGCTTTGTGCCAACCAGGTCCAGCATCAAGGCGCCTGTTGCCATGTATTCTCTCACTCAGCAGTAATGCTGACCCGACAACCCGCCGGAATCAGTTCAAAAAGTTCAATTATATCGGCATTGCGCATGCGCACACAGCCATGAGATAAGGGTAACCCCATGGGTTCTGAATCGGGGGTGCCATGAATGTAGATAAAACGGCGCATGCTATCGACCCGCCCTAAGCGGTTGATGCCAGGTTCAAGGCCACACAGCCAGAGAATACGTGTCAGAATCCAGTCACGCTGCGGGTAACGCGCCGCTAATGCCGGCGTATAGTATTCACCGGTAAATCGACGACCGACAAACACGGCATTCACAGGCAAACCCGAGCCAATTTTAGCACGGACATAATGCAAGCCAACGGGTGTGCAACCACTGTTTTCGGTATTACCTATACCCTTTTTAGCCGTGGAGACAGCATAACTACGAACTGACTCGCCTGGAATAAACAGCTGAAGTTGCTGCCTGGCAATCGAGACTTGGATGGCTACGGCGGTCATCAGATGCGGCAGAAATAGGTTTTTTCACCACGCGCCTGCATGCCAGCGGCCAGTACTGGGATCATGCGATGTAAAATACGCTCAATTTCAGCACTGTCCTTGAAACTGCTTTTTTCTAAGGTCAACAGCATATGGTAGTTGGACAGGGTAAACACGATTGAGCCAAGCAAAAAATGCAACCGCCAGAAAAACTCATTATCTTCCATCGGGGCGGCATCTTTACGTAGGCAATCCATGAATTTTTCCAGCCTATGCCAATACTCAGTAATAAAGAATTCGCGTAACTCTTCCTGGTTCTTCATATACGCCAGTTCTAACAAACGCATAAAAACTGACAGCGAGTAGGTGTTAATCTGACTTACATTCAGCAACGCACGCATCAGAATTTCGAGAAGTTCTTCAATACGTACAGGTGAGGGATCAAGCATACGATCTTCAAGCGCTGATTCGATCTCATCACAGAGCGGCTCCATCAGACGCTCACATACAGCATTTACCAGCCCTTGCTTTGAGCGGAAGTGATAATTCACAGCAGCCAGATTTACATCAGCCGCTGACGTAATTTGCCGCATGGTGGTTTCAGTGAAACCCTGCTCTGCAAACAAGGCCTCTGCTGCCAGAATGATCCTTGTAGCGGTTTTCACTCGACGTTTCATCACCATCTTCCGTATACTCCCTTAAAGACGAACCTGCGTTTGAAACTATTCAACACCTATTATACAAATTTTAGCCGGAATGTCAGTGATAATTATTACATTAAGGGGCGCTGACTAATACGCTGCCACCAGCGCAATAACAACCGATCGGAAGAATCAGCGGCCAATTCGCCCAATCTATCTTGCAAACCTTTTTTGTGTTCGTAACTGACTTTGTACAAGTCAGCCTCTTCAGCCGCCTCGGTCAGATATTCATCGCTGGTGATCAGCTGATCCACTAACTGTTCGGTTATGGCCTGGCGACCATACCAAATCTCACCCGTTGCCACCTTGGCGATATCCAACTGGGGACGGTATTCGGTAACAAAGGTTTTAAAGAGCTGATGCGTCTCTTCCAGCTCTTCAACAAACTTCTCCCGACCTTTATCGGTGTTCTGTCCAAATACCGTCAAGGTACGCTTGTACTCACCTGCCGTCAGTATTTCGTAGTCGATATCGTTTTTCTTCAGCAAGCGGTGAAAGTTGGGTAATTGCGCAACCACACCAATCGAACCCACAACAGCAAAGGGTGCGGCCAGGATTTTGTTGGCAATACATGCCATCATATAGCCACCACTCGCCGCCACCTTATCGACACAAATGGTCAGATTAATCTGTTTGCGGCGCAAGCGCTCCAGCTGTGAGGCAGCAAAGCCATAAGCATGTACCATGCCACCGGGGCTTTCCAGGTTCAGTACCACTTCATCTTTTTCAGGACGGGCAATGGCCAGGATAGCGGTGATCTCTTCGCGCAGCTGATCCGTAGCCGAGGCACTGATATCACCATCAAAATCCAACACATAAATGCGTTTTTTATCGTCCTCTTCTAACTCACCCTTCTTCGCGGCTTTTCGACGGGCCTTGGCGTCCGATTTTTCTTGCTTACGCTCTTGTTTGATGCGCTGACGCAGCAACTCATCATCCAGCACAGCCTCTTCCAGCGCTTCGTACATCTCCTTGTACTTGTCATTAAGATTTTTTACTTCAACATGTCCTTCAGACTGCTGATGACGACGGCGACTGACCAAACTCGCCGCAACAATTATGACCAGCAAAATTGCTAATACCAATGTCAGTGTTTTGGCCAGAAACAGGCCATATTGTGTCAGAAAATCGATCACCATCTTCTCCAAGTACAGGAAATTGCATCAGGTTCGCTTTCGCGGCGGGCTAATGTAACATATATACGTAATAATGAGCCCGGAAGCCACTGCATGAGCACAAATATTACACTTGATAAAATTGTCCTAAAACTGCCTGCAAAATTTAACCCAGAGCAGTCCAAGGGTCTGAAAGCCATCTATCAGTTCAGAGTGACCGATGCAGCCTCTTTTTATTTGACCATCATAGATACCCACTGCGAAAGCCATTATGGTGACCATCCAGATCCAGACATCACCCTATTGATGGATGAAGCAACGCTGATTCGAGTCATCAGTGGTGAACAGGATGGCATGAGCGCGTTCATGAAAGGCCAACTGCGAGCCGAAGGCAATATCATGCTGGCCACTCGCCTGGGCAAACTCTTTAGTCGTTGATTCGTCCGGTCAGAAAATGCTCGATTAGCTGCCGTGATATAGAAAATGACGGTGGCATATAGGGCATTTTGTCAGCCGAGAACCAGTCCGCAGCGAGTATTTCCACACCATCAGGCTGCAACTCCCCGCCTGCATATTCGGCAAAAAAGCCCAACATCAGTGAATGAGGAAAGGGCCAGGACTGGCTTTTGAAGTAACGAATATTAGTCACTTCAATCCCGACCTCTTCACGCACTTCCCTGGCAACGGCTTGCTCGGCCGTCTCGCCAGGCTCAATAAAACCGGCCAGGGTACTGTAGCGTCCAGGTGCGAAATTGGCCGCATGCGCTAATAAGCATTGATCACCCTTGGTAATCAGTACGATGATGCAGGGCGACACAGGGGGGTAATGCACATGGCCGCAGTGAGTGCACTCCCGCGCTATCGCCTCCTCGGCATGGGGTTGCAAGGGCGAGGCACAACAATGACAAAACTGAGCCTGCTGCTGCCAACGGCTTAACTGCGCTTCGCGCGACAATGCGGCAAACTCATCCTCATCAACGGCTTGCGACAAAGCTTCACGTAAATCCTGCATAATCAATCCTAACTTGCTGTTTTAGATTCACTATCCTGCTTAAGCCAGACACAATTACCCGCTGATTTTTTATCCAGCAGATTTAGAAACGCCTGGTGCGCCTGCAGTTCGGCTTCGGAAGGCTCAATCACTCTGAAAGTCAGATTTTCAGTGTTAACCGGACGCACACCAAACACCCCGTCGTCATCTTCATTATCACCCTCCTGCCCCAGCGCCAATGCCGTTTGCCCACCGGTGAGCAGCAGATAGACTTCTGCCAGGATTTTCGAATCCAGTAAAGCCCCGTGCAACTCACGGTCAAAATGCTCAACACCAAAACGACGGCACAGTGCATCCAGATTATTTTTTTGCCCTGGAAATTTCCTCCGAGCCAACATCAGCGTATCGGTTACCTTCGGGCAAATATCTTCCATCCGCTCGGTATAACCGTTGCGCGCTAACTCCGCATCCAGAAAGCCTATATCGAAGGCCGCGTTATGAATGATCAGCTCAGCTCCACGCACAAACTCAATAAACGCCTCGCTGATGGCGGCAAATTTTGGCTTATCCGCAAGATCGGCATTGGTGATCCCGTGCACAGCGATTGCTTCAGCTTCAATCTCACGATCCGGTTGGATATATTGATGATAGGTATTACCCGTAAGCCGGCGTAACTGCATCTCAACACAACCGATTTCAATAATATTATGGCCCTGTGCCGGATCGATACCGGTGGTTTCCGTATCCAGAATAATCTGTCTCATTACGCTTCTCGCCTACCGAATTCATCGACACCACGGTTTGCCAAGGTATCGGCTATCTCATTTTCCACATGGCCACTATGACCCTTTACCCAGCACCACTCGACCTGATGTCGAGCAACCTGTTCATCAAGCGCCTTCCATAGATCAGCATTTTTAACTGGCTGCTTTGCGGCCGTCTTCCAACCGTTTTTTTTCCAACCCTTGAGCCACTCGGTAATCCCTTTACGTAAATACTGCGAATCGGTAGTTAAACGTATCTGACAGGGCCGC
Source organism: Nitrincola sp. (assembly GCF_048264025.1). Classification (NCBI taxonomy): domain Bacteria; kingdom Pseudomonadati; phylum Pseudomonadota; class Gammaproteobacteria; order Oceanospirillales; family Oceanospirillaceae; genus Nitrincola; species Nitrincola sp. The sequence continues at coordinate 79,952 of NZ_JBLXDN010000004.1, read as the reverse complement.
TTCAGGCATTTAAGCGCCTCCACAGCGGCAGTCATTTCCATGCGGTTATTGGTCGTATCTGGCTCACCACCATACAACTCTTTCTGCTTACCTTCATAGCGCAACAAGGCACCCCAACCTCCTGGCCCAGGATTCCCCTTACAAGCGCCATCGGTAAATATTTCCACTAGACTCAAACTGACTTCCCTCGAGCGGTTTTGTTACGTGCCGATGGCTCAGCCACCGGAAAAGGGATAAGTTTACGCGTTTTCCAGGCAGGTTTTAATGGGGTAACACCCGCAACATCCTTGCGGATTAACATCATTAACACCACGCCACTGTAGGTAGGAAAGCGAGATACCCATTTTTCAAGAAAACCCATACGTTTGCGCCAACGTTCATTCTCCAGTGGTGGACGATGAAAAGCACTGACACTTTTGAGTTCGGTCAAATCCAGCAAACGCACCCAGTCATTCAAGCGCCAATGACTGAAGCCATGCGCCACCCAAGGCACTCTGGCACCACGCTTACTGCGTCGACAAATCCCCCAGAAGCTGGTCGGATTGAAACTCACGATCAACATATGACCACCAGGACGCAATACCCGCGAGGCTTCTCGCAACACCTGATGGGGCTGATCAGCAAAATCCAGTGTATGGTGCAGAATCACAACATCCATGGTGCTATCAGGCAAGGGTAACTCATGCGGCTGAGCAATAATGGTGTGTTCATCCATACCCAATGACATCCGCGGACAGAGCATCACTTTATGCGAAACCGGGCTCGGCTCATACAGCTTCACCGAAGCGTCATAGCCTATTTGCACCAGATGATAACCAAAGGCTGTATGGATCAACTGATCAGCCATCTGACGTTCACAGGCTGCTATTTCCTGGCCTAGTGGCGAAGCAAACCAGTCTTTAAGGCCTTCCGTCAGGCCTTCGGCAGAGATGTGTTGTGCTTGACTCATACAGCGTCCTCTGTGGTATGAAAGACAGGTTACAGCAGATTATTTCCCCACTGACTAAACATGCCATGCTTAATTACAGTACAATCGATTAAGGCTAAAGTTTTATTAACCGGAGCATATTATGCTTAATCTGACCCCCATCCCCGCATTCAACGACAATTATATATGGGCTATCTGTAACCCTGAAGCCCCTGATTCAGGCGTTATCATAGTAGACCCCGGCAGTGCGGAAGGCGTTCAGCAATGGCTTCAGGAAAATAACAAAAATCTCGCTGCCATACTCATTACCCACCATCATGAAGACCATACCGGCGGCGTCACTGAGCTACAGCAACAAAATGACTACTGCCCCGTCTACGGGCCTTCCAACTCTCCCTTTGAAGGTATTACTCAACCACTCAGTGAAGGCAATCTGATTTGTTTACTTGATACGGCTTTTGAAGTCAAAGCCGTTCCCGGACACACCCTCGATCATATCAGCTATTATGCGCCGTCTGCGGCTTTATTGCTCTGTGGTGATACGCTGTTCATGGCGGGTTGCGGACGACTTTTTGAAGGCACCGCCGAGCAGATGCAAGCAGCAATGGATTACTTTGCCAGCCTGCCCGATGATACCCGCGTTTGCGCAGCACACGAATACACTCTGTCCAATCTGGCATTTGCTCATGCTGTTGAACCCGAAAATCAGGACATACGCGTGATGACAGAAAAATGCCGCAGCATGCGCGAACAGGACCTGCCAACACTACCGTCTCGAATCGGTCTGGAGAAAGCCATTAACCCCTTCATGCGCACCCGTGAAACCTCTGTTATTCATACGGTTTATGGTCACAGCGGCGAACATCCTGACACGCCAGCACAAACTTTAGCGCTGTTGAGGGAATGGAAAAACAGTTTTTGATTGCGTCTGAGTGTTTGACTGATAGAATGTGCGGTTAAGTTCACATTCAGGTTCAGATTATTTATGTCTAAATTACGCACAGGTCTATTCTCTCTGCTTGCCGCGGCCGTCATCAGCGGCTGTGCCAGCAGCAGTAAGCCCACTCAAGAAATAAGTCATAATACCTATGAACAGAGTCTACTGATTTCCAGAATGCACATGGGTAACTTGTATAAGCGTAGTGTATCTCAACAAAAAATCGAACCTGTGACCGCCTGGGACCTGACCCGAGAACACCTGCTTCTGGAACTGGACCGAGAGGATATCAGAGTGACACGGGAGCTGGACTGGCTAGCTGAAAACCCTGAGCATTTGACTGCCGTAAGCCACCGAGCACTTCCCTACTATCACTATATTCTTGAGCAGGTAATTGAGCGAAGCATGCCAGCTGAAGTCGCTCTGATTCCATTCATAGAAAGCGGCTACAACCCTTTTGCAGTCTCTCCAGCTAGAGCGGCTGGCCCTTGGCAGTTCATTCCTGGTACCGCTCGCAACTTTGGTCTGGAAAGTAACTGGTGGTACGATGGCCGTCGTGACATAGTTGCCTCCACTGATGCCGCACTGACCTATCTAACCAAGCTCAACGATATGTTTGATGGTGACTGGTTGCTTACCTTTGCAGCCTATAATGCGGGTGAAGGTAATGTATTGCGCGCTATAAAGCGCAACAACAATGCCAATCAGCCTATTGACTACTGGTCATTACGCTTGCCTGGTGAAACGATGCGTTATGTTCCAAAACTGCTGGCCACAGCAAAAATGATTCGTGATGCCGACAGTTTGGGGGTTGAGCTAGAGGCCATCCCTGCTGAACCTTACTTCACCGAAATTGATACAGGTGGACAACTCGATCTATCTCAGGCAGCCGAACTGGCAGAGATAGACCTGGAGGAACTGAAACGCCTCAACCCTGGCTTCAATCGCTGGGCAACAGCACCAGAGGGACCACACCGTCTGCTGGTACCGGTTGAGCAAGCGGATCAATTCCAGAGCGCGCTGGTTTCATTACCCGCTGAACAACGGGTTAATTATCAACACTACACCATTAATTCAGGCGACACGCTGGGTGCTATTGCACGACGTTACAGCACTACCGTTTCGGCGTTACAACAGGCAAATAAATTAAACACCACCAACATTCGTGTCGGCCAGACCTTGCTTGTTCCGGCTGACAGCACCAATATAGCACTCAAAACTACAAGGTCTGAATCAGGTTAAGACTCTATGATAAAACGCCTGCAACACACTACACGCATCACGGCAAGCATCCTTTTTTTTAGCCTCAGCAGTTGGAGTTTTGCAGACACAACCACCACTCATGGCATCGCCATGCATGGTGATCTTAAATACCCTGCTGACTTTCCCCACTTTGAATATGTTAACCCTGACGCACCCAAAGGCGGCCGCGTTGCGCAAGCAGCGGCTGGCAGCAGCTTTGACAGCTTCAATCCATTCATAGTTAAAGGCACCCCGGCTGATGGGATCGGCCTGCTGTATGACAGTCTGACCACAAAATCCGATGACGAGCCTTTTTCTGTATACGGACTCCTGGCTGAACACATCACCCTGCCGGATGATCGTCGCTGGATCGAATTTGAACTGCGTAAAGAGGCCGTGTTCAGTGATGGTGTGCCGGTCACTGCCGAAGATGTGGTAAACACCTTTCAGTTACTACGAGAAAAAGGCAGCCCATTTTATCGTGCTTACTATGCTGACATCACTCGCATCGAAGCACTCAGTAGTCACCGCGTTCGGTTTGAGTTTGCTGAAACAGAAAACCGTGAACTGGCGCTGATTGTCGGTGAAGTACCGGTACTGCCAAAGCACTTCTGGGATCAGCGCAACTTTGAAGAGTCTGGCCTGGAAGTACCCATCGGCTCAGGACCTTATCTACTAGCCAGCTACGACCCAGGACGTTCCATCACCTATAAACGTAACCCTGACTATTGGGGTAAAGACCTGCCGGTACAACGGGGACGGTATAATTTTGATGAATGGGTATTTGATTATTATCGCGACGGCACCGTGGCACTGGAAGCCTTCAAGGCAGGCCGGTATGACTTCCGCACCGAATATGCCGCAAAGAACTGGGCTACCGGCTATACTGGCTCAGCGCTGAACGAAGGACGGATAATCAAAGAATCCATTGAGCATGAAAATCCTACCGGCATGCAGGCTTTTGTAATGAATACCCGGCGCTCGCTCTTTGAAGATGCGCAGGTACGTTATGCCCTGGCGCACGCTTTCGATTTTGAATGGACCAATCGCGCTATTTTTTACGATGCCTACAAGCGCAGCCATAGCTATTTTTCCAACTCGGAGATGGCCGCTGATGAACTGCCCAGTGCAGAAGAGCTGGCGATACTGGAACCACTAAGGGAACAACTGCCAGAAGAAGTCTTTACCCAGGTTTATCGTGCGCCACAAACCGATGGCGACGGTAATATACGTACGCAGATACGTGAAGGGTTACGACTACTGGCCAAATCCGGCTGGAACCTGGATCAGGGCGTACTCCGCAATGAGCAAGGCCAACCCTTTCGTTTTGAAATACTTATTTTTCAAAATAACCTGGAACGCCTGATCTCGCCCTTTATCCGCAACCTGGAACGCATGGGCATTCAGGTTAGCATTCGCGTAGTGGATATTTCTCAATACATCAATCGTCTGCGTGATTATGACTTTGATATGGTCGTGGGCAGCTTTGCCCAGTCAAATTCGCCGGGCAATGAACAACGCGAATACTGGCATTCATCCAGCGCTGAACGCCAGGGTAGTCGCAATATAATAGGTATCCGCAACCCCGCCATAGACCACCTGGTTGAACAATTGATACAGGCACCTGATCGAGAGCAGCTAGTCTACAGAGCCAGAGCACTTGACCGTGCTTTGCAATGGAATCATTATGTTATTCCGCATTATCACACTAACGCTTACCGTATTGCCTACTGGAACAAGTTCGGTATACCCGATATTCGCCCAAACCATGCAATAGGTTTTGATACCTGGTGGATTAAACCCTGATGGTCGCCTACATTGTCCGACGTTTACTGCTGATTATTCCCACACTGTTCGGTATATTGCTGCTGAACTTTTTAATCGTACAGTTGGCACCCGGCGGACCGGTTGAACAGACCCTTGCGCACCTGCAAGGCTTTGGCGATACGGCTGGAGAGCGTATTGGCAGCAGCCCTAGCTCTGACCTGGCTTCAGCACCATCCTCAGGAGGAACAGGCTACCGAGGCGCGCAGGGGCTGGATCCTTCTCTGATTGCCGAAATCGAAAAAATGTATGGTTTCGATAAGCCCGCACATGAGCGCTTTATGCAGATGCTGGTCAGCTACCTGAAATTTGATTTTGGCAGCAGCTTTTACAGCAATAAAACCGTAATGGAACTGATCATTGAAAAAATGCCGGTATCCATATCACTCGGGCTTTGGACCACACTGATCGCCTACCTGGTATCTATCCCTCTGGGCATACGTAAAGCTGTCCGTGATGGCACCGCGTTTGATATGTGGACCAGTAGCGCGATCATTATCGGCTATGCAATCCCCAACTTTTTATTTGCCATCCTGTTGATCGTACTGTTCGCTGGAGGCACTTACTTTGACTGGTTTCCGCTACGAGGCCTGACATCAGCCAACTTTGATGAAATGACACTGCTACAAAAAATTGGCGATTACTTCTGGCATCTTTCGCTGCCGGTACTTGCATCGGTAATTTCCAGCTTCGCCACCTTGACGATGCTGACCAAGAATGCATTTCTGGATGAAATTCACAAACAGTATGTGCTAACTGCTAAAGCTAAAGGCCTGAAAGAAAACCGTGTGCTTTACGGCCATGTGTTTCGCAACGCTATGCTACTGATTATTGCCGGCATGCCTGCCGCCTTGATCGGTATCTTCTTTACCGGCTCGCTGCTTATCGAAGTCATCTTCTCACTCGACGGGCTAGGATTACTGGGTTACGAAGCCGTTATTCGCCGTGATTATCCGATAATCTTCGGTACACTGTATATCTTCACCCTGGTCGGTTTGTTGCTCAAGCTAGTGAGTGACATCACCTATACGCTGGTCGACCCGCGTATCGACTTCAGTAGCAGGGAGGGCTGATCATGACGCCGATTATGCGCCGCCGCATCGATGCTTTCTGCCGCAACCGCCGGGGTTTCTGGTCGCTGTGGATTTTTCTGGCATTATTTATCCTGTCATTAGGTGCCGAGCTGATTGCCAACAACAAGCCAATACTGGTCAGTTATCAAGGCAGTCTCTATTCACCTGTTTTCAATAACTACTCTGAGCTGGAGTTCGGGGGAGAGTTTGATGCGCCTGCCGATTTTCGTGATCCGTTTATACAATCCCTGATTGAAGATGCTGGCGGCTGGATGGTCTGGCCGATGATCCGTTATCACTACCAGACCATCAACTATGACTTGCCCTCACCCGCTCCCTCTCCACCTTCCTGGGAGAACTGGCTGGGTACCGATGATCAGGCCCGCGATGTGATGGCACGGGTGATCTATGGTTTCCGTATCTCGATTGTGTTTGCCTTGGTTCTGACACTGGCCAGTTCCGTCATTGGCGTCGCCGCAGGGGCTGTACAGGGATATTACGGCGGTAAGGTTGACCTACTGTTTCAACGCTTTATTGAGATCTGGTCAGGCTTACCGGTGCTGTTTCTGTTGATCATTCTTGCCAGCCTTGTTGAACCCAACTTCTGGTGGCTGCTGGGAATCATGTTGCTGTTTTCCTGGATGCAACTGGTCGATGTGGTGCGTGCTGAGTTTCTGCGAGGACGCAATCTGGAATATGTACGTGCCGCCAGAGCCTTAGGGTTAGGCAACTCAACGATCATGTTCCGCCATGTACTGCCCAATGCGATGGTAGCCACTCTGACCTTCATGCCGTTCATTTTCAATGGCTCGATTGTCACCCTGACAGCTCTGGACTTCCTGGGCTTTGGTCTGCCGCCCGGTTCACCCTCGCTGGGTGAGTTAGTCGCTCAGGGTAAAGAAAACCTGCATGCGCCCTGGTTGGGGCTATCAGCCTTCTTTACCCTGGCACTGATGCTGACCCTGCTGATTTTTATCGGTGAAGCCGTGCGTGATGCCTTTGATCCACGTAAAGTCAGTTGAGTTTAACGGTGCTTCGCATGTAAACGCACATACAGACGTCGGGTCACCTTGGCAACCAGGGTGCCCTGCTGATCGCGAATATACACCACAAACTCAGGAAAACACTTATCGCCCTCAGCGGTCATTTCACGAATCTGGTGCAGTTGCTCATCCTCAAGATGAAACTCGGCAGTCAGACGTCCGATACCAGGTGAAATAAAATCGATATCGGCTGATTTATCCCAGATAATATAGCGCTCATAGCCCAGACAACCGAACAACAACAGGGCGTAGTAAGGATCAGTCATAGAGAAGAGACTGCCGCCATACTGGCTGGCATTGATATTTTTAGTCCAGGGGCGCCACTTCAGATCCACTCGTGCCGAACGGAAGTCAGAACTGATGGTTACCAGCTTGATGCCACTAAAAAACAGTGGCGGCCAGAGATTCATCACTCGACGAAACAGGTTAGGATAACGAAACAAAAACGCTTTCATACTAGGCATACCACTGAGTAAAAACTGGCATGCTAGCATCTGATCAACAGGTTACGTATAACAAAAAGCGTCAGATTGACTGTGTAGAAAAATCATATCCGGGCAGGCTTTCAAATCCTGGCTTGGCAAAATAGTAACCCTGCATCAACCTAACCCCATGCTTACGGAAGTACAGCATTTCGGCTTCGGTTTCCACGCCTTCAGCCAGCACTGTAATCCCTAACTTTGCACACATGCCAAGCAGACCCTCAACAATAATCTGCTTGACGGAATGGCTATCGATATCACGCACTAGCTCCATATCGATTTTGAGGATTTGGGGTATAAAGCTGGCCAGCATATTCAGCCCGGCATGGCCGGCACCAAAGTCATCCAGCGCGGTAATAAAGCCCTGTTTTTCATAATGCTTAAAAATATTGGTCAGGTGAGCCCGATCATACACATATTCTGATTCGGTAATTTCAAACATGAGCTTTTCAATCGGAAAACCACTTTCTCGCGCGGCCGCCAGGGTACTGCGAATACAATGCGCCGGTTCATACACCGCATTAGGCAAAAAGTTGATGCTTAATACCTTATCCAGCCCTAACTCACTGGCCAGGTGGATAGCCTTAACCCGGCAAGCCTGGTCAAAAGCATAGCGATTTTCATCATTGATACGATTAAGAATACTATAAGCGGATTCAGCCTGGGGGCCTCGCACCAAGGCTTCATAGCCAAAAATCTCACGCGCTTCCATATCCACAATGGGTTGAAAAGCAAACGTAAACTCGAAGCCCAATGGAACAAAACAATAGCCGCAACCGGGTTTAGTCAAGGATTCTGGAAACTGGGTAGCCAATACAAGGCTCCTTTTCAAACAAAATTCAATTTGAATACACTAACCTTAGCATAGCAAAAAATCACTTAAACTAAACCCGAATACGGCCTAACCTTGATTTGCAACATCCCAATGCGTTGAGATTATTTTACCGTCTGGCTGGCACGCGTAAAGCCCATCAACGAGAGTTCTACTACCAGTGTTTGTTCTGTATTAAAAGGCCGGAAACCCACCTTGGCAACACTACCCGAACGCAGTTCAGTCAAGCGATTTTCGTCCAGGGGTACTGCAACCAGACAACCTTCCTGAACGCAGGTCAAAAATGGCGCGCCAAACTCGGCACCTTCATCGATCTGCATCACTACGCCCGGACGAACATCCAGTCCCAGAGGCAAAAGCAGTTGCATAATCAACTGATTATCTAGCTTGCTTATTGTTGCTCTGAGCAGTCGAGTATTACCCTGTTCGTTCTCCATATTCAGCACTTGCTGTATTTCACAACGCTCTTGACCCTGAACCTCAGCACAAATGCCAACCCAGTCCTGATACTCTGTTGTTTGCGGTGTTTGTGCGAAGGTCACTGACGAAAAAAATAAAGTCAGTAATAGTGAAGAACGAAGTTTATTCATTTTGATCATCTTAACTCGCCGTATTGGTATTAATAGAGAAATTTATAGTGACAGAAATTAAGACTTTCTGCCAGAACCTGTCACGAACATCCTTGTTCGTTCAGGCCCCATCTCCTGTTGCACGCGAGTCTTTGAAGGGGATACGCTGTTTATAAACCAGTCTAGTGTCGATACGGCTATATGTCCTGAACAAAAAATGAATATTCCCTGTTGATTTTGAATCATTAATGAACCTGGTCGTCATCCGAGGGTTGACTAACCGATGTAATACCCTGCTTAAGTAGCGCCAGATTTTCAGTACGCGACAGTGAAGTCAGGTGTGCATAGATGGGTGCCAGATAGTGCTGATGACGAATCTGTAGAAAAAGCTCGTCAGAAAGATTGGCAAAACGCTGCTCATTCACAACATAGCACCCGGTCACATTTTGTACTTTATTACCCACACGAACCTGCATATTTAGCGGTGTAAACAGATTGTGGCTTTGCAGAAACCGACAAAATGCTTCAGTGATCACTTCCATTTGCTGTAACTCACCCAAATAGCGTTTGACCTGTTCAATCACCTCAGCAGGTTCACCGGTATCAGAGAACAACGGATTACCTTCCTGGGTACTAACCAATTCGGCGTCTTCGTCAATACAGACGGTAAACACTTCGTCTTCACCCGAACGAGCCAATGCAAATGGATAACGCCGAATTACAGCGGGAATGTAGGAGGCTTGCCAACGTCCTTCATCGGTCACAAACAGATTCTCATTCTGCTCCAGACCTAATAGAGCAACGGGATAGAATTTATCCTGAGCCTGATCTTCAAGAAACACTATCGGGTAAATCGCGGAGGCGCGGGCAAACTCATGCAGCATAACGGCGGCAACGTGCACACCAGCTGCAAACTGAAAGCCATTGATCGGCTGGATACGCAATTGTTGATGATGTTCTTTGTTCAGTGGAACCAGTTTCTTATACATACTTAAATCTCTGATCAGTTATTCATGTCGGATAGAGCCTTATGCGCAATCCGTAAAGTTAAAGTGGGTTAATACTACAACTCAAACCTGCCGGGATATGCGAATCCGGATTGGGTAATGACAGACGCACGCGAAAGGTACCACTTCCGGCATCTATAATCGGATCAACAGCAATCACTTCAGCATCATGCTGTGTCTCTAGATGTTGCAAATGTACCTGATACCTGTCGCCGGGAACGACCCGACCAAATTGATCCAGTGTCATCACCACCTCAACATAAAGCGGGTCCAACTGCACTAATCGAAAAATATGACTTTTTTGTATCAAGTCACCGACATCAGCATAGCGTTCCACAATGATACCGGAAAATGGACTAACCACTCGGCGCAGTTCCAATTGTTCCTGCTGGACAGCCAGCTCAAGGCGGGCCAGTTGCTGCTCAGTGCGGATGTCATCCACTTCCTGAGCGGGTATCAGGTTGCCTGATTGCAACTCCTGAATGCGCTCCAGACGCCGACTGGCATAATTTTCGCGAGCACGCTGCATGCTAATTATCGCTTGCTCTACCGAGAGGTCCAGCTCTGCCAATACGGCACCCTGCTCTACCCTTACCGAACGCTCAGCATGAACCTTAGCCAGCACACCCTCAACAGGCACACCTAACTCGGCATCCAGTGAAGGTTCCAGCAAACAACTCAGCACTGACAGCTCAGTTGCCTGAATAGGTACAGCAACGGCAAGTACGCAAAACCCGGCAGCTATCTGTTGTTTCATCCAACGCATGATTTACTCCATCTTACCGGTAAAAGAAAGTGACCGGCGCAAATTGAATTCGGCCTTAAGCAGTTTGGCACGAATACGCCGGTGTAAGCGCTCCAGCATCCACTGTGCGGATCGGTAATAGCGGCGGGCCATCCATTGAATTGCTCGATTTTCAGGAGCAGAGCGCAACAACAGGCTCAGTAGACGATTTAATACAGGTAACCAGTTGGCCACCAGCTCATCCTCAAGTGACAATATTTCCTGCCAACTACCGGGTTCGCCCTGTCGAGCACAACGGCCAATTAATTGCCGATCGATACGCTGATTATCATGCAACTCAGTGATCAGTACATGCAAACCACCCAGTTCAGCTACACCCGCTTGCAGTTTGATATCGGTTCCTCGTCCAGCCATATTCGTAGCGATGGTGACGCGCCCGCGCTGCCCTGCCTGTGCAACAATTTCTGCCTCAGTTTCATCCTGGCGGGCATGTAATAATTGGTGCTCAACGCCACGGGACTGCAGGCGCGATGATAAGGTATCTGCGGCTAAAATCGAACGGGTCCCAACCAGCACCGGCTGCCCGCGTTGCTGGCACTCAATAATACAGGCTTCAACTGCCAGCCATTTTTGCTCTACATCGGCGAATAACTGATTGGCATGTTGTACACGTTGGCTGGGTTTATGCGGCGGGATACGGATCATCCGCAGGTTGTACACCCGACTGATCTCCCCGGCAATTTCACGACAGGTGCCCGACATTCCGGAAAGTTGCAGAAAGCGACGAAAGAACAGCTGAAAACTGATTTTTGCCAGAGTGACACGAGGCGGTGTCAAGGAAACACTCTCCTTGACCTCAATCAGCTGCTGCATACCTTTCTCCCAGGAACGATCTGGCATGATCCGCCCAGTATGTTCATCAACAATCAGCACCTTGTCGTCGCGAACAATATAATGAATATCCCGTTGAAAGCGATGCAATGCACTGAGTGCTTGCAATATCGCTTCTTCTCGCCGAAAACGGTTACACCACAGCCCTTCCGCTTCAGCAGTCAGTTGCTCCAGCAGATGACGTCCAGCCAGTGTCAGGTCAATCAACTGACGGTTTTCGCTGAATTGAAAATGTTCTGCCTGTCGCAGTTGCTGGGCGAATTCAATCGCGCTGACATAAAAAGCGTCTTCTTCTGCTGAGCCGCCAGAGGATGAAATAATCAGCGGTGTGCGTGCTTCATCGATCAGAATGCTGTCCACTTCATCCACTATGGCAAACTGCAATCCTGGCAAGAGCACCTGTTGTTGCCAGCGACCGGTGTAGGCATCCAGTAACATTTTTAAAGGCGATACACGATCATCCAGAGCGATACGGTCCTTGAGGTAGTCAAAGGTCAGCGTTTTTCCGGTGCAGTACACAATATCAGCCTGATAGGCCTGGCGTCGTTCAGCCGGTCCGGCCTGTTCAAGCACCCAGGCGATGCGTAGCCCCAACCATTCATAGAGAGGCTGCATTTCAGTAGCATCCCGTTGAGCCAGATAATCATTGACCGTCACCACCTGAACTTGTCGACCTGACAGTGCCGCCACAGCAGCGGCCAGGGTAGCCGTCAGTGTTTTACCTTCGCCGGTATTCATTTCGATCAGAAAACCCTGCACTAAGGCATGGCCGCCACGAATCTGTACATCATGATGGCGTAACCCTAGCGTCTGTTGCGATGCCACACGCACCAGTGCAAAAGCCTGTGCCAAATGCCGCTGCTGTAGACCCTCCCGACGCAAATGCAGGCGCACATCACATAAAGCCTGCTGTAACACTTCAGACGTTGCCCCCTGCAGTTCCATTTCACACTTTGACACCGCCCGTACGAATGCCTTTTGTCGCGCTTCATTCATCAGAATCAGCCGACGAAACAACGTCGCACCGCGGTCCCAGAATCGCACTAACAAGGGATCTTCATGCCAATCTGTACGTTGCGGATACTGAACAGTGCGTGTTTGCAATGCATACATGGATCAGATTCCAAAACGACGAATAAAGAGTTCACGCAGGTGACGGTATATCTGCCGTGCCGCTGACTCATCGGTATGCGCAAAGCGAACATAGACACGTCCACCCAAAGCCTGTACCGCAAAGTTTTCGGGCTGCAGCAGTTCCAGTTCGAACAGAAATACCGGATTGAGTGCCTGAGGCCGACTTCCCGGCGCTCCGTCAGGGCTTAAGCCAATACGCCCTCCCCCTTGCAATGACAACGCCAGGCTTGGCAGATCACGCGTGGCTGCTGGCACAGCTCGCAATATTCGAAGTGGGTGTGACTGATGTACTGAGTCGGCAGAACGCATAGCAATACTGACACTGTCACTGCGAATACGGTCAACATCGGCCTGATCAACAGCAACAAGTAAAGTGAAGTGGCTAGGATCCAGCAGATAGCCAATAATATCGCCACGATGATACCAGCGACCCATAAAGTCATCAGGCGATGACATCACAAATTCACCCGCATGTGGACTGCGAATTTCGAAGGCATCAATACGCTGTTCAAGCGTAGCAACACGCTGCTCAACATGCTGGCGCTCTTCCAGAAGATTTTGTGCCAGGACTCTGTCTGTCCCTCTCGCCAGCAGCAACTCCGCATCCAGCTCAGCCAAACGTGCCTGCGTTTCCTGCAGCTCGGCTGGCAATACAGGCTCATCACAGTATAGCAGGGGCTCATCGGCTTTCACGACCCCGGGGTTGTGTAGTACCTGCTGACCAAAACAGTCGGTCCGTGCGCGTACCTGTGACTGCTCCGGCATCCACACCACCCCCTCTACAAAGGTCGCTGATGGCAAGGGCAGCACCCCGACCAACCCTACCAGCAGACTAACAGCCGTGAAACTGACCAGGTACAGACGAGGACGCTTTTCACTGATTAATGGATCGCTAAAGGCTGTCTTGAGGGTACGACTCAACGGCATCAAAATCATCAAAAAGAACGCATAGGCCGCCAGCAGCACCCCGATGACAAAAAACTGGGAGGCGACAAACAGCAGAATCATCCCGACAATGAACATCCGATATACAAAAGACAACAGTGCAAAGCTAATCAACCAAGCCGGTTCTCCAGCCGTTAGACGTGGCGGCTGTAAGCCTCGGTCAATACGCAACAAGTAACGTTTCAGTAAATAGCCAAAATACTGATTCGCTTTATTCCCCAGATTGGGAATTTCCAGCCAGTCACTGAAAATGTAGTAACCATCGAATCTTAATAAAGGGTTCAAGTTGAATAACAGCGTTACCACACCCGCGAGGATCACAATATCGTGTAGAAAGACCCTCAGCAGTCCCGGCTGTGTCCAGGTCCAGAGCCACAGTGCGAGACTGGCAACAAATAGCTCAATCATCATCCCGGCAGCGCCCACCAGCATACGCTGGTATTTGCTCTTAAATGCTATGGCATGACTGGCATCAACGTAGGGAATCGGGACCATCACCAGAAACATCAACCCCATTTCATGACACTGGCCACCAAACAGTTTGATCGCAATACCATGTCCCAATTCATGGATCGCTTTGATCAGTGGAAACACCAGGATCAGCGTAAAAATATACTCCGGGGTAAATACCAGTCGTGTCAGATCACCGGTCAGTTCGGGCCAGTGAAGTGCCGCAAGACTGATACCGAACACCACAGTGACTAACCAGATAGTCAGCAGCAGCGGTCGTGCCCAGACTGGAATATGACCCACTAAGTGCTGCAAAAAACGATCCGGATCAATCAATGGCACCCTTAGCGCCAATGGGTTGGCAATATATTGTTTAACACGATTGCGTCGTGCTTTGATAGAGCGTTCGCTAAGCTCTTCAATATCGGGAGTTCGATTGCTGGTCAGTACACCGATCTGGTTTAACTGCGTCATCAACTGCAGCACCTCATCCTGACTCGGCGCATCATCCTGCAACTGCTCAACCGCCTGTTTCCAGATTTGATCAAGCGTAGACTGTCCATCCACCAGCGAGAGGATACTGTAAGCTGTGGGGTTCAGACGCAAGAATTTGCCACTGGCTAAATCCTGAATGACATGCCAGCGCTGACCACGATAGACATGCCGAAAAATCCGGGTTTGTGTACGTAGCCGAGGGACCAGATCTGCCAAGCGATACCAGGACGCTGAAAAAAGAGAAGACATTAGCGCCCCAACCACTTCCACCATTGCAGACGTGCCCAGTCTACCAGTGTACGTGTCCATATCCAGATCAAACGCTGCTGACTGACCTCCACTTTTGCCACACCTTCCATACCAGGACGCATAGCGGGTAACAGCTGAGCGATTTCAGCTTCAACGCGAAACAGGTTCTTGCCATCACGAGCTTCGGCCACGGGCGTTACGCTAATCACCTCGAAATCGATTCTGGCCTCTGGAAAGGCTTTCAGAACCAACTGGCCTTGCTGCCCTTCACGAATATGTGCCATATCAGTTTCTGCCAGATCCAGGACTAAACGATATTCATCCAGTGGCGCCAGCTCAAACAGCACTTGCCCTTTGGTAACCGGCAGGCCCAAGTCTTGGGATAGATCACCTCGCGTAATCAGCGCCGTAAAGGGTGCGCGAATCTGCGTGCGGCTGAGCAATGAGTTGGTCAGTGCCAGTTGAGCTTCGGCCTGCTCGGTCTGTGCGGCAGCAACCCTTGCCTGAGCCGTATCGCGTTGCGCCTGGGACTGGCGCATTTGACGTTCAAACTGTGCTAACTGGCTCTGCCAGCGAAGTTGCTCAAGGCGCAGATCACTGTCATCCAGCTCGGCCAGCACCTCGCCTTCTTCCACGGTCTGACCCGCACGGTAATGGGCAACCATAACATAGCTGTCAAAGGGAGCCGAAAGAGTGCGGTTCGATGCCCCTTCAAGGCGAGCATCTGATGCTAAGCGGAAAGTGCCTTCAGCCAAGGTAAAAAATATCACGCTCACGGTCACTAACAACACCAGCAGCTTGGTGCCCAGGTAGCGAGGCCCGACCAGACGCTTGCAGACATGTTTCACGCGCCGGCCCAGATAACTGAGCAAAGACAGTTCTGACTGACGCTTTTCCAACAGCACGCGGCCAACAACACTGGCAATGGATTCAGCTAACTCTGGCTGCTGTTCATCAGGCGCTTCAGCCCACTCGAAACAGATGGCGCCGTAATTTTCGACATCCGTCATGAAGGGTACCGTCAATACCGTGTGATTACCCTGCTCACGAATTAACGCCTGATGTGCTCTGAAGGTATCGAGACTGGTCTGTTGCTGCGGCCAGCATAGACTATGCCCCTGGTCCACGGCCTCGTTCATGGCACCTTCAATACACTGCACCAGATCGATTCTGCGGGTGAATTCAGCACTGTTGGAGAGGGTTACCATGCGAACACTCTGCCCGGTAGCAAAGCCCAGCGCTATTCGATCACAACCCAGATTCACAGCAGCCTGAGACAAAACAGCCTGACAAGCATCCTGCAATGACTGCCCTCCAACAGAGGACATCAACAGATCCAGCAGCACCATCAGACGTTCACTCAGCTCACTGTCTCCAGCCTGCTGATAAGTCTCGGTACGGGTCAGTATCCACCCCAGGCCCCACTGCAGCCATTGGCGTTGCTGTGTCGAGAGACTCTTAGCCGTCAGACCCAATACCCCCAGTAGTGCACCACCCTGTTGAATAGGCACTACCCAGTGGGTCACAGACTCATTACGCTGACTCAACGGACGGCGTAGTTGCATAACCTGTTCGCACAAGCGCATCAACACCGATGAACAGGGGGTGTTCTGTGGATGTGTCACAATGGGCTTGAAAGGCCCCTGATCAGCTGGTCCCAATACCAATACGGCCTCTTCAAGACCTGGCAACTCCTGCTGTAACAACGCCAGCCAACGTACAAAAAAATCTGGCTCAGACGCCTGTTGTAGCTGTCCGAGCCAGTCGTTGGATGATTCTGTCACAGCAATATCAGAGTTTGACTTCACCGAATCTGGTTTCATATTCTTTCAGGCCCATTTCCAGCAATACCTTGAGGCGTTTCGCCGCATGGGGTGTCAGCAGAATACGATTGGATAATTTAACCTTCACTTCGGTCTGACCCGTTTGCCAGGCCTGATTGGAACCGAACAGCAACATGATCTCCTCACGCGTACCCATGACATTGCAGACATTGGAATAGTTAGTCTGCATTTCACTGTCGTCCCAGTGGATTTTGGGCGACTGGGCAGGGTTAGCTTGTGCGGCTGATTTCAGTTCGTTTTCATCACTCATGCATTGATCCTCTAGGGTGCTGTTAGATAATTGTTGTTTCAGTGTCGTCTTCAGGCGCAGTGATCTCAATCAGGATATCCACCCATTGTGGTTCACCGCTGTGCGGATGCTGCATGGCCAGTCGTATAAACAACGGTGAGCTGCTCAAAGGCAGGCTGCCAACCAGTCGCAATGAAGGCCCCTTACCCAGCAGTTGCAGTGTATCCGGTAATGGCGAACCGTCAACCAGCGAAACACCAATCAACTCTGCATCGCCCAGTATACGACCCAGCAAGGTCTGGAACGGCTTATCCGCACTAACCTGCATAGCGACAGGCGCTACCAGGGTACGTCCACCCGTTGAGTGGGTTGTCAGACTGGCAAATCCGCTTTCGGCAGGCAGTACCGACAGCGTCATGCCATAGCTGGTATCTGGATCTGACTCGATAACCGGTGCCAGGGATACCAGCAAAGGACTGGGCTGCTGAGACGCTGCACCCTCTGTCAAAGGGTTACCACTGGTGTTGTTCTCTGTTCCCGGAAGACGCAGATACTGTTCTGGATCGGCAATCGGCGTACCCACCAGATAACCGTTACCCATCAAGCTAACATTGCCTGGACGTTGCAGTTCGTAGCTAGTGCTGAAAAAGCTGAAATCGGGTACCAACCCAGCCAGCCGCTGGGTAAAGCCATTGACGCTCTGCTCATAGATCAACCACCCACCCTGAGCCTGAATTGCATCAGTACCCTGACCCGTCTGGTTGAAAAATTGATTACCCGCCGACAATATCACTGGACGCAATCCAGTCGCGTCAGCAACTACCGATTGAGTCAGCCTGAGATCCTGCTGAGCACGTATCCAGACATTATCAGCCTGAACACCATCCGTCAGCACCTGGCCAACTTCCAGACTCCCCAGACCCGCAAACATTAGGTCGCCGCCCAGGTCTGCTGCCAAAACTGCTACCTGATTGGCATTTTCGGTACGGAAGAGTGTTGTAGAAGCTGTATTCAGCGCATTCTGCGGCTGCGTCAGCAGCGCATCCCCACTTGCCTGCAATTGCAGCTGATTAGCAGTAATCATTCCAGCGGTTGCCGTGCGCAGTAAAGAGCCATCTGCAGCGTTTAAGCTGACACGTCCTTGCTGTCGAGAACCCGTGGATAGCTGTTGTGCGAGTTGCAGATCCCCGCTACCACTAATCCGCAGGTTTATATTCCCACCGGCGGTGAGAATGCCATCCGTTTGCCCCTGGCTCTCGCTGTGCCCAAGACTGGTGATCACCCTGTCAAGGGTAAAACCGCTCTGGTTCACTAACTCGAAGTCGGCATGAGTCTGCGACAACTGCACCGCCACACGGTTTAGTTGATTGCCGGCATGACTCAGATCGCTGCTCTGGGCCGCAACCAGTCTCAAGGCGTCGGTGCTGATGGCTGCATTGCCTGACTGGACACCCCCTTGCAACGCTTGCAGGGTAATCACACCAGCCGCTTGATCAGCCTCCAGCGCTTGCAGCAGGGTCAAATCACCTTCGACACTGCGAAGGGTAATATCTGTGGCCGCTGTGATGCCCTGCACCCCAGAAACCGTATCAACCTGCAAGTTTCCAAGGTTGGTATAACTGGCTCCCGCTGCAGCACGGGCCGCCAGTGTTGTCACACTGTTGTGGGTGTTTTCCAAGCGCAGATCGCCG
The DNA here is from genome assembly GCF_048264025.1 of Nitrincola sp. NCBI lineage: Bacteria > Pseudomonadati > Pseudomonadota > Gammaproteobacteria > Oceanospirillales > Oceanospirillaceae > Nitrincola > Nitrincola sp. Next base: position 61,342 of record NZ_JBLXDN010000004.1, on the reverse strand, counting down.
ACACGGGAAATCAGTTGCAGACCCTGCGTCAAGATTTCGCTACCACTGTCGACTAACTGACTGATGCTGGCAGCCGCCAGTCGGACAATGCCAGCAGTCGTTGTTGTGCTGATACCCGCATTCAGTGACAGTGCCTGATCTACATCCAGATCGATTACACTGCCCTGACCGGCGTTCATGCCACTGAGTGAGGTGACACTCCTATCCAGCTCACTGCTGCTATTAACAGCATTAACCTGACTGATCGCCAGATCATCACCGCTATGCGCAATAAACTGACTGCCAAGACTCTGAGAGGCCAACTGAGCGGCACTGGCGATCTCGATGCGCTGGGTTTCTGTGCCTATCTGACCGCCACTACTCAGCAACACCTGACCGGCTGTCGCCAGCTCTGCCTGAGTACCGGTCAGAGTATTGGTACCAATAGCCCCACCCGCAACCAACTGCAGCGTCCCGGTTGCAGAGGTAATTGTCGCGCCATTGATGTCAATATTACCTGTGCCCGCTGTGCGCAAATCAACATAACCACTGCCATTGGCATTCAGCGCTGACACCACACGAATATCACCGCCCTGAGTGGTCAGGGTGATATTACCATTACCCTGCTGTGTAATCAGTCCAGCAAGATCAGTGACCGCACCACCGACTAACTGAGCCGAATTCAATGCATTCACTTGACCCAATATTATTGGATCTGTACCGAGACTGCGCAGCCAAATGCTGCCATTACCTGCCGTGGCTGCCAGGGTATCGACACCGGATAGTTCGATTCGATTCTGTTGAGAACCTATCGCACTGCCCGCCTGTAGCATTACATTGCCAGCAGTGCTCACTTCAGCGCTAGCATCGCTGGTGGATTGCGTAGTAATACTTTGCCCGGCCAACAGCTGTATCTGTCCGCTGCCACTGCTGATCGAAGCAAGCTGACCAGACTCCGGCACAATGGCTAGATTTGACGCTGTGCCACCGGCACGCAAATCGATATTTCCACTGCCAAGCGTCATCACATCTCGTGCTACCGTCAAGGTGCCATTGACTGTCGCCAGGGTGATATTACCACCCTCAGCTGCCTGAGCGCCTACTTGAGTGCCGCCAGTAATGAGAGCTTCAGATAGCCCGGTGACACTACCAAGCGTCATCGCCTGGGCATTGAACACGGTTATATCCTCATTATCAGCATTCACTTTGGCAGTTAATATACTGATTTGATTGGTTTGATTCTGTAGCAACAGGCTACCTTGGTCAGCCAGCAGCACCGCTCGCTGTGCCCGTAACTGCGAACTACCTTCAGTCGCACCCTGTAACAAATCTCCCTGTCTGACAACAACTGCCAGTGTGCCACCACTGGCGCCAGTGGCGCCACGCAGACCATTTCGATCTGACTCGGTGGTATTCACTTGTCCTTCCAGACTGGTTGAAGCGGTATCAGCACGATATTGATCAATCGACACTCCGTCTATCGACAGCGTCTGAGCATTGCTAAATTCTAGCCCGGCGCTACCAGTAAAGTTGCCCGCCAAGGCGTCGATTTCATTATCACTGTGTAACGCTGAAATGCCCGTAGTAGCTGATAACCAAAGGTTAGCAGCACGAATAATGGCATTATTTTCCTGAATAATACGTCCACCACCGGTCACCAGGCTGACTTTGCCACTTTCAACGAAAACATTTTCTGACTGGCGTAAATCACCTGTATCCAGCAGCACTTCAAGCTGTCGACCACCGGTCAGGGTAATACCTGTGGTTGTCTGAGCGGTGGGGGTGGTCAGAACCGGATTACCCGCATAATCGATAGCATCCAGCCAGAGTGATTCATTTTCTGTAATCTGAAGTGACTGGTTGTTACGCAGTGTGACATCACCTTCCACCTCGGCGGAGAAACCTGCAATCTGGTTACTGGCAGTCGCTATAAACTGACCTGCGCCCAGCAAATTAAGTTGATTGGCTGTAATCAACCCTTTGGCCACCAACGCTCGTTTATCCAAAGCATTCGCTACCAGTGTCAGCAATCCATGCTGGGTTGAATTGGGTTGACGTTGTACGGTCAATGCCGAATTAATGACCATATTGGCCTGATAGTCGCTGCCATGCGTGCCACTCAAAAACGTCACATCATCACGGAAAGTCGTGGGTGCATTCACTTGAATCTGGCCGGTCAGATCACTGCGGCCCAACGTGATCGCTTCAAAGCCGCGGGTATCGCCACCAGCGACCACTAGACTGGCGGGAGCAGCGGTAAAGTTAATCCGTAAGTTACTACCGGAAATACTGACAGTGGCTCCCTCATGTCCGGTTATCCCCTGTATAGCGGCCTGAATCTGATCACGTAGATCTGTCAGGTTAGTGGTATAGGTAATGGCCGCGGTTTCCTGCTCACCGATAACCAGAGTGAAAGCACCACCAGCATTACCCTGTATAGAGAGTTGCTGCACATTAGTGGATACATTACTGGCTGTGATCACTGGTCCTGGCAGAAACACCCCCAGGGCACTGCCGTTAAACCAGTTCTCGCCTAAATAAAGGGTACTGACCCCATTTAGTTCGGGGCGGGTGCCGGCATTGCCCAGATGGATATTGGTGTCGTCATGCTCGGGACGAATGACCAGGTGACCACTGCTAGACACCTGCAGACGCTGATCTGAGGTGTTGACGAACTGCATGGAGTCACCTACGAAGACGATATCTCCTGCGGCGGTACTGCGGTTCTGATCCCGGCCAATGTACATGGCATTACCAGCAGCATAGATGCCATAGCTGTTTTCCCCTTGATCAGAGGTTTTGCCACCCGAAGCGCCCAACAGCAGAATATTACCAGATTCGGAAATCACACTGGTATTCAGGTCTTCCATGCGAATACCATGGTTCTCCTGAATAAAGTTCTGGTTGCCACCACCACCGCGCCCGGTTAACTGTATATCACCTGTCTCGGTACGCAACAGCACCCCGGAAGACAGCATCAAGCCGTTATAACGGGTACCACCGCTTGGATTCACCACGGCAGACGCATCACCTTCAACAATCAGATTACCGCTGCTGGTCGCCAGCAATGAGCGTGCCGCACTGCCTTCACCAATAATAACACCGTCTTTATTACCGGCATTGGTCTGGGTAGTAACACGCCCAATCACCTGTATATCATTACGGCCCGACTCAATCCGTGTCGCCGCACCGGCAATACGCACCCCGGCACCGGCTGATTGCGCCAAAGGCGCTCGGCCACTGATATTGATCAGTCCATCGGTATCCGTACCACGACTGTCCAACTGGACATTCTGCAGAAACACCCCATCGGTACGGCTGTCACTGTCACCGGCAAAACCTGCGGCAAACTGGTCAACATCAGCATTATTCACCACACCGGCATTAGTCAGGTTCGAGGCACCGCCGAGAAAAATATTGCCACCGTTAGTGAGAATCGCAGCTTCCAGCATAATCACAGCACCACCTAATGCATCAGCGGCAACAAAGGGATTCAGGATCACATCCATCCCTTCGGCTCTGTCGGCAGCAATTTGCTGATTCAGAATCTTGATCGAACGGTCGGAATTGATCACCAATGATTCCGCCGTACTCATTCCACGAATATCAAAGGTATCCTGCACATAGTCGGTATAGCCAGTGACACCGGATACCGTGCCACCGTTAATATTTATTATGGTATGTGCGGCATTCAGCTGTAACTCGGGGGTTCCCAATGTCGATCCAGCAGTGATCACCGCACCCGAGGGTGACAACAGATTGATCAGGCCGGCGTTCAGGGTAATTGTCTGAGGACCGAGAAAGCTTAGCTGTCGTAAGGCCGACTGGCCGTTGCCACCAACAAAATTACTGGCGTCACTGCCCAATACAATCGCACCCGCTGATGTGCCACGCGTATCCAGCGTCAGGGACTGAGGTCGAAGTAACTGATTGGCTGCTTCTACGCTGTATATATCACCCTCAATACGAATATCACCACCCAGACCGGTGAAACCACCGTCAGATTGTCCCTGTGCGCCCAGGGTGACATTGGCATCACTGGCCGCCAGCAAGAGATCCTGTTTGAAGATGATATCACCTGAGGTATAAGGGCCTGTGCCACCCACTATTCCGGTGATTTGGGTACTGACAGGATTGGAAGCCCCCATCTGGGCATCTTTCCAGAAAGTGACCGTACCACCGTTGGTGGCCAGTCGACCATTAATGAAGGCCGTGCCGGTACTGGGTAACGTGGTACCGAAATCCAGATGTAGCCGTCCAGTGGTAGCCGATATATCGATACCCGTGTTCAGGGTAATGTTGCCACCCGCATCAAATGTCAGACGTGCATCACCACCCGATGTTTTGGAAATATTGGCTGCAATAGTGATGCTGTCATCGGCCTGAAGAATAACGTTACCACCGGTATTGAGAGTATTCTGTATGGAGGTGTTACTCACACTGACATTTCCCGCGCCAGCTCCATCCCAGTTAACACCGCCTGGGGTGACCACGGTGATATTTTCAGGATCAAGTAGCCACAAGCCCCCCTGGCCCGTGGTTGCAGACACATCCACCTCACCCGTCACACCCAAAGCACCGCGACTGGAAGTTTCGACTGCACCGCCTTGTCCATCACCGGCACCACGTGCTGAAATAACCCCGGCATGGGTGGTCACTTCAGAAGACCAGAGCGCTATCTGTCCACCATCACCTTCCACCGTAGCATCGGCAGTTACCCGTGCCCCCATCTCGATATGTACCTGACGTGCTTCAGCAATCGCAGCATCCTGCCCTTGCCAACCACCTCCCAGATAAACCTCGCCACCAGCATTGGCGCCACTGGCATCCAGTTCACCACTGACCAGCACCCGGTCACCTGTGGCACTGATATAGCCTCCGGACAGATCGGGTTCAAGACCAGTTGCTTCAACCCTGCCCGCCAGCAGCACATCGCCCTGCCCCCCGTCAATAATGATGCGCCCTTCATTTTCAGCCACTGAATTAGCACGGATAATACCCGTCTGATTGACAGCAGCCGCCAAGGCACCGGTGGCCTGTCGACTCTGAATGAGAACCTTGCCACCGTCGGATACCAGCACACCCGTGTTTTGAATGGCGGCAGTTGCGGTTTCGCCATCCACCCGAATACCGATCAGCCCGCCTGCCGTCAGTTCTACACGCGCCTGCTCGCCAGCCAGCAACGCCACCGTGCCTTCCGGGGCTTCGATGCGTCCGCTATTACTGACCTGATCAGCCGCCAGAATTACGAATCCACCACTTCGGGTATGAATCTGTCCCTGGTTGATCACCTGTCCACCGGCTGACATCTTATCCAGTTGCAGATTACCTTCGACAAAATCCTGATCAGCAATATCCTGACCCGCTGCCATCAAGCCACCGACATCCACGCGGGCCGACTGCCCGAACATGACGCCAGCCGGGTTAGCAATGATCACATTACCATTGGCATTGATCTGACCATGAATCTGGCTGGGATCACCGGATGTGACCCGGTTCAACACCGTAGAACTCGCACCAGGCTGATGGAAGTTCACAGTCGCCTGACTACCTACGTTGAAGCTGTTCCAGTTAGTAATCATGTTCTGCGTGTTCTGTTGAACATTCATCACATTACCCGCCTGGGAAATAGCCCCTTGCCCATGAACTATTTGCCCCCCATTGGGTAATTCATTGGCATCCGGTGCAGCGATCGCCGTCATCGGTGATATGGCCGAGGCAATCAGCAGTGGCAACAGTCGGGGGGTAAAAGCCCGAACCGATGCGTTGTATTTTCTATTCTTTTTCATTCTCTGTGCCTCTATCAGAATAACAGGGTACCAATCAGCCAGATACGTCCTGACTGATCAGTGCCATCACTGTCTGTGCCACTGGCTGTGGGGTTGGGGTTACTACGGTCTTTCTGGGCATACACCAGACGTACATTGCCTGTTTCGCTGTAAGTCATGCTTAGCCCGACACCATAGCCACCAAGTTCATAGGTGTTTGGACCTGAATAGGCTGGAGCATCCGCTGAGTTGGCATACTGGGTAACGCCACCGATATCATAAAAACCAAAGGCTTCGAAATTAGCATCGCCGTGATTACCCAGATTGCGACGCAGTTCCAGATTGGCCAACCAGCCATGATCACCAATCGCTTCACCTACTGGCCAGGCGCGTACACCCATCGGTCCGCCTAGCTGAAATTTTTCGGCACTATCAAGATTGCCACTGGCTAGCTGCCCACTCATACTGGCATAAACAAACCATTGATCGGCTGGCAAAGCCTGCAGTCTGGAAATATTGAAGTTACCCTTGCTGAAACTGCCTTCAGTGCTTGAGTCACCACTGCCCTTCAAAGACAAGTCGCCCTGAGTCAAGGAAACACCCCAACCTGTTCGTCCTTGATAGCGGTCTATCTGGTTACCACTGGCACCGACTGTCAGGCTGGTAATATCACGCTGATTGTCAAAAAAACCAAAATCCGGGTAGTTGTTTTGATAGGATTTATGATCCAGGCTGGCAAACAGATCGATATTGCGTGCCGCACTACGGGCCAGTGGATAATTGGCAAATAGGGAGAAAGACTCCGAGTCACTGCTCTGATTAAGCGGCGCAATACTACCCTCGTTGAGCTTTACATCCATTGCGGCATAGGATGCCCCCATGCGCAAACCGGAGTAACCCACAGGGGCATGCACGCCCAGCTTGTAGCTATTGGTTCCTTCAGAACCAGTATAATTGACAAAAAACTGCTCACCATAGCCCATCGGACTGTTCAGGTTCAGGTTTAACCCCAGACGCTCTTCACCAGAGAATTTGCTGCCATAATTATCCAGCGTGACGGCCGAGGTCAGGAGAGCGTCTTCTTCAACCTCAGCAATGACCTGTGTGGTACCCGCTACAGACCCAGGAGCCAGGTCTGTCTGAACACTGCGAATGCCCGGCATTTCGTTCAGCAGGCGTACCTGACGCTCCAACGCATTGATGTTAAGTGGCTGATCTGCCACTACACCTTCCGCCAGATAAGCCGCAATCACCTCAGACTTGATACGTTGAGTATCTGCTACAGTAATACCTTGATGACCGGATTCGCCGTCTACGACCCCTTCCAGCACCTCAATTTTAACCTGGCCATCAGTAATTTCCTGCGGTGGCAACCAGGCCTGCGCCAAGGCATAACCCTGATCACGCAGCAACTGAGCAACTGATTCAACCGCTTCACTCAATTCATCAACGCTAAGTGCCCGCCCCGTCCAAGGGGCAAGGTGAGACTGAACCACAGCATTATCCAGCAGCGTCACGCCCTGCACGTCAAATCCAGCTACCTGGATACGTGGTGAACCGTCCTGATAGCTATCTGTCGGTGTTAGACCGTCAATCGCCACAGCCACTTGCTGATTTTCAAGAAACTGAAGTTGAGAAAAACGTAACACCGCATCAGGATGGCCATGCTCACGCAAGTGTTCCAGGAGTGTCAGCGCTGCCAATTGAAACTCGGCGAAGGACAACTGGCGCTCAGTCCAGGGAGTCATTACTGCCATTAACTCCTGCTCATCAAATAACTGCGAGTCAATCATGCGCACAGCATCCAGTGAGAAACGCCGCTGCTCCAGATTTTCAACCGGTGCAGTTAACACCGGATCCACTCGAACAGCACGGGGCGCGCGTACCACCACACGACCCTGCATGCGCTGGGGAATGCGCATATCCGTGCGGTTGGGTTGCAACTGATCGACAGCTGTATCCGGATCATAGAACACGCTGGTAACCTGACTACTAACATCGCTGGCTTGAACGGCGGTATGCATGGGCACACATACCACTCCTATTAGGGCCATTCTGATCGCCTGGGTCAGGTACCCAGTCGTGTACTGTCGAGGTGTTTTTCTGAACTGCATGGAAAATACTCGGTTCATTGTGTCTGATTTCATCCGTTCCAACCCCAGAGAATACGTCCAGGACGGGTTGTTAACGCGGCGGTCTGTGCCAGGGTCTGCAACGCTTGCAAACTGGCAGCGTCTTCATTTATCTCTTGGGTTTCTTCTGCTTCTTCGGTTGCATCGAGCTCTTGATCCTCTTCATCAGGTATCTCTGAACCAGTAGGGTTGAAAGACTCACCCTCGGCTGATAAACCTGGATCCAGTAAATCCAGGACCTGATCAGCTTGCTCGACAGCGTCTTGTTCATCATTATCGACGGCTTCATCGGCATCAGTGTTTGCCAGGGGCAGCGACTCTATCTGTAAACCCTGCTCCAGCAGCCCTTTGGAAAGATCGGTACGCAACTGTACCCCCGTTACAGGGGGAGCCAGCGGCTTGAGTTGCATAAAGCCTTGCTGACCCAGTGTGAGTAGACTGATTTGAACATCTGGCAGATCATCATCGTCTTTGCCATCACGATCAGTATCAACATCGCTAGTATGACTGTAGGAGGCTTTCACCGAATTTGAGGGAGACAGCTGCCCCCAATCAATGGCACTTGGCGGGTATAGAGCATCACTGTCTTGACCGGCTTCTCGTACACCCGTTTCACCCGTGATCCGAACCTCCACGATGAAGGTCGTGCCATCCAGTGTATTCAGTGTGAAACGGTCATAAACCACCTGATCACGATTCAGATCACGCAGTGCTTGACTGTCAGCCTGCAACTGATAGCCCCACTGGCCTTGAGCATTGATCTGCAATTGGCCATAAGCACTGTGGTAGCTGGCTGGCTGGAAAGACGACTGATCTTGATCAGCATCCATGACAGTCAGGCTGCCTGAGGCACTGAGTTGTTGTTTTTCAACCACTTGTCCACTGAACTGGCCGGCAATCTGAGCAGGGTTATTTACCCCGGTCAAGGTAATCTGTATCACCTCTGATGCGGTGCCATCCAGTGAGTAAACGGTGAAAGTTTCAATCAGTGTTTCGCCTGCATGCAGATACTGAATATCACCATTGTGCAGAGTGTAAACCCAGTCGCCCTCAGCACTGAGTTGCAGTTGTCCAAGCACGCCCTGAGCCGCCTCGATTCGTTGCAAATCAAAGCGATCTTCACCTGTATCCGGGTCCACAACACGAAGTTGACCTTCCACCCGCAGTTCACGTTCGGCATCCAGCGCATCTTCTACCAGTGCGGCAGTCGAACTGCCTTGAATTTCAGCCGCATCATTGACACCTTCGACAGTGATGGCAATTTGGCTGGTTGCTCCATCCAGGGTTTGTACCAGGAACAGCTCTATTCCCAGTTCACCCTCACGTAGTGACTGGGCTTTGTCATTATCCAACTGGTACTCCCAGCGTCCATCAGCATGGAGCACTAGAACACCAAAAGTTCCCACGGACTCAAACGGCTGGAACAGCGTGCGCTGTTGCGGATCATTTGTATCGACTACCTGACCAGAAATACTCAGTTGCTCAGCATCTTCCTGTATCTGGGCATTCACATCTGCCGGGGTATCTGTACGACCATTCACTGTGATGATGACCGTGGTAGTACTACCATCGGTGGTCGTTACGGTGAAATACTCAGTACGCTGATCACCATCAGTCAACGCCTGTACCCGAGCATTCAAGTCAGCATTTAATCCTTGCGCGTCATGGGCCAGGTTGTAACGCCAGGCACCATTTTCCAACACAGTGAGGTAGCCATACAGTCCAGCCTGGCTATTTTGCTGAGCATCAAAGGTGGCAAAACCACCCTCCAGTGCAGGATAGGCGATCCGTCCGGAAATTTCGTTAGCCAGGTCCTCGGTCACACTGCCCGCACCAAAATAGGTGAAATCAGTCGGCTCATCCGGGTCAGCAGGATCTGGATCATCCGGGTCCACCACCGGGGCAGCACGAACAAAATCACGTCCTGGACGTTTCAAATAAACGCCGTTCTCATCAGGCAGCCCAGTGGCATACTCACCCTCTAAAGTGAAACCAAGTTCGCCCTCATCACCTAACACCACCACACTGACTACTTTAGTCAGCAGGTTGATCGAACCGCTGCCAGGTAAAAGTCGATGCTGATCGCCCTGACTGCCTGTAAGCGTATCAAAACCAGCCCCCCCAATAACAAAATTGGTACCTGAGTTGGGCAGAATGAAATGGGTGTCAGCACTGCCCGCATCAACCTGATCAGGCCCTGCACTTTGCAGCAGTACTGCAACGCCCTGATCAAAGTTAACCTGAGCACTGGCCGCACTGATTATACGTGTTGATTCATCATTTCCGGTCACCGTCACAGTGTCACGGCCCAGTCCAGCAAACAGGAACAGTTCACCACCGGTTACCGTCAGGTTATCCTGACCACCCAACTGCGCAGAGGTTGAAAGTAACTGGATCAACTCACCATTGCCGTTGCTGTTAAACACCGCATTACCAGCATCGCCGAACATAACGGTACGATCACCAGACTCGGTATTAGCGGTAATGCGATCATTCCCTTGTCCACCGAACAGGATCTTTTCACCAGCGCCAACACGAATAATGTCATTACCGCCGGCTGTTGGCACTAGCACTCCAGCAAACAGATGTTGGCGTTCGCCGCTAACACTGATGCTACGGCGATAATCCAGGTTATCACCTGAAACCACATCACTACTGCGTGTTGACCCTTGTATATTGATATCGTCATCACCCATACCACCGGCAACAACATTGTAATCCGTGATCACTTCACTCTCACGATCACCTGACATACTCAGGGTAATCTGGTCGTTACCGCCGGTTGCCAACTCACTGTCGAGTGTAGTGAAACTGGTCATTCGTCCCAAGACATCAAAGGCCATACTGACGTTGTCACCGGCAATAGCGCGCTCGATAGGGTCTGCAGCTGAACCGCGGTTAGAACTTAGGGTAATGTTGTCAGAGCCAACGCCACCGATAACATATTTATGACCATCGATACCACTACCGACACCCAGCTCGATGGTGTCATTACCACCCTGTGCAATCGACAAACTGGTCAAAGAGCTCAGGTAACCCGATGCTGAATAGCTGATGCGTCCATGGTCCCCAAATACGACCCCTGTACCTTTACCAGTACGAATATTATCGCTTCCAGAACCACCGATAATGACATAGTCACCGGCTACAGTCTGCAAGGTCCCCCCCGCACCGAGTGTTGGATCCAGACTGCTAACCAGCAAGCGATGTCCCTGGTGCCCAGCCACACGCTGCACCTCACCATTGTCACCAATCAAGGTTACCCGAGCGCGTTCACCAGACACACGGATCGCATCAGAACCCACACCACCCAGTGCGATGACTTCACCCATATCGCCAGTGGAAGCTCCGGAAATGCCGATGTTCATCACATCATTACCACCGGTGGCTGACACCTGATCCAGAGTGATGATACGCGTCAGGCTGGCGGCCTGTTCACGAATATCCTGAACCGGTGAAAAAATAATACGTGCATTGTCGCCCGCCAGAATACGGAAGGCCGTGCGGTTAGAGTTAATGTTCAGCGTATCACCGCCAAAGCCCCCAACGAAGGTAACGTCACCATCGCCGATGGTAACGCTATCACGGCCCCCAGCATTGTGTCCCAGGCTTTCGATGCGCTGCAGTGCACCACCGGAATAGACAACTTCACCTGAATCGCCCAGCACAATGCTGCGGTTGAAATGCGCCGCAACCAAGGCATGTTGATCATCAGAGTCTAGGCGCAGAGTATCATTGCCAAAGCCGCCGATCAGAATGTTATCGCCAGATCCTACCTGTATTGTGTCACTGCCACCGGAGTTGGGAATGCTACTGGTGAGTGACAGCATCTGATAGCTGAGTGCCTGACGATCATACTGACCGTTATCACCAAATATAACGTTCTCAGCCATACTGCCAGACTGCACCAGAATCTGATCCCCCCCCATACCACCGAACACCACGTTTAGGCCCAAATAAGCACTGGTATTCTGTCGACCGGTGGTGATTTGATCATCACCACCGGTCGCTGCGATCTGGTCGGTTGTCGCCAGGTTAGTTAAACCGCCACGCTGATCAAAGGTGGCTCGCAGGTTATCACCGGCGATATAGCGACCGGTTCGGCCCCGTGCTTCCTGAGCGGGTACTGTTAACACCCCGCCAAACCCGGCAATAACAGCGGAGATCCCCGTTACACCAGCAAGGAATCCGCCATCGGTATCCCACTCCACACCAAAGGCCTCTGGGGTGCCTTGCGCATCGATTGAAATCACATCATCACCGATACCACCGCTAACCAGCTTATAACCCTCACCCAGCGTAATGGTGTCGTTACCGCCCAGCACTTCATTTTTCGACTGCGCCAGACGGAGCACGCCATTGACAGCAACCGCGTCATATTGCAGTTCAGCATTGTCACCGAAGACAATATTGATACCGTCCAGTGCAGCGATCTCATCAGAGCCAAAACCACCCAAAATCACCTTACCCGCATTGCCAGTTATGATGACATCATCGCCACCCTTGTCATCTTCAAGGGTACGAACGCTCTGCAATAGATTAGGTTTACCATTACCGGACACTGTCCAGCGAATTTCGCCATTATCTCCGATAATCACATCTTCACTCTGAGCCAGGCCACGAATCAGTTGCCCATTGTCATCATAATGTGCCGAGATAAGAATCGTGTCTGAGCCCATGCCGCCGAGGATAAAATTACTTCCTAGATGACGCAGTGCTGAATCAGCGCCATCACCGATACGGATGAAGTCATCACCACCGCTGCTGTTTTCGATATCCAACGTTTTGAACAGCACCACGCCGCCATTGCCATCCGTTTCGATGCGGGCATGATCACCGGCAATAAAACGCACATTCTGGGCCGTAGAACTGGATGCTGCCATACTGATGACATCATTACCGGCTCCGCCGAAAATGATCGCCGAGCCACTGCCCATCTGGATCAGATTGTTACCCCCGGCACCCCCCATCTCATTCACGGGGGCTTCAATATAGTCCAGCATACGAAAACCCTGCGAATTCACAGCAAAGGTGCGTTGGTCAGTTTTGAAGGCAATGCGACCATTATCACCCAGGATAATATTCAGGCTTTCCGGGCGATCGGCTGCAGTAATACTGTCGTTGCCATTCCCGGCTATAACAATATTGTTACCACCGCCGAGGAAGATACTGTCATTGCCGCCACCGGCTGCCCCGAAGCTTTCCAGATAGAGCGGCAGGTTATAATTGAAATCCACCCGAATCAGGCCAAGGTCGGCCATAATGGTATTATTACCTTCCCCGGAAAGGATTCGATCACTTCCCAATGATCCCATCAATATGTCATTGCCTCCGGCACCTCGCAGTACCTGGCTGCCATTGCCCAGACCGATGGACTCCAGGGTCTTGTCTTTCCACAACCACATCCGACCATCATTGCCATGACCGCCAGCGAGCCCAGCCTGTTGCAGGCTGGTATAGTCACCCACTTGAATAGCGGACACGCTGCTATCGCCATTGCGGTAGGTCCGAAAGCTATCAGCGATCAGTAGATTATGTCCGCCAATGGCACTGAGATTATCACTGCCACCATTGCCGACAATCAGATTGTTGTAGCTGTTGCCGATCAGTACATCATTGCCAGCACCACCAAACATATTGTGGAAACCACGAATACTGATATTACCAGTGCCAGAAAAACGGCTGGTGCCGGTCTGATCAACTTGAACACCTTGGGTAAACTCTGAGAAGTCGATCGTGTTACGGGCATTGACGTTATCCATGCCGGTATCGCCACGCAGACTACCTGTAACCGATGCCCCAGCCTGAACTCGAAATACGTCGCTGCCTTTACCGCCGAGTACATTTTCGAAACCGACAAAGGTAAAGCCTTGTCCAGACGTTTCAGCAGCACCTTGCTGAGTGCCATTGGCCGGTAAATTGGACTGCCCCATGCCACTGGTAGAGCTGGTTACCCAACCGGCATTTAACCCGGTCAGAGTAATCATCAGGTTCTGGGCATTACCGGCGAAGTTCAGCCAGTCATTGGCCTGACCACCTTTAACCAGATTAATCTGGGTGCTTGCCTGCCATTGCACAACATTGCGTCCTTGCACAGCATTCAACGCTGCATCATCAAAGGTCACACTGCGTTTCTGAGCACTGAAATCAAGAATATTACGGCCTTGGTTGTCACTGATAGTGACGCGGCCCCACTCGTTGAGGAAACGGTAGGTATCATCCCCGGCCTTACCTTCCATGACGGTTTGCCCACCCCGAGCAATGAGCATATCCTCACCACTGCCTCCGTAAAGGCGCGCAATGCCCTGGGTACCACCAATCAGCACATTACCGCTGGCAGCATTACTGGCATAGAAGGTGTTATCACCACTACCCGCGACAAAATAGACTGGGATATTGCCAAGACCGCGCGCATCAAACACATCCGTTCCGGCTCCACTAAAGCCATGTACTGCGGTGGAGCGACGATAGGTCTGGGTGTATTCCTGACCATTCGGCAATACCGCTACTATTTCGATATTGCTACCAGACAGGTTCAAAGTGTAATGTTCATCACCATCTTCGGTGCTCTTACGCAAGCGGTCTGAAGCATCAAAACTGATTTTCGGATAACCATCGACACCCGCAAAACCGGAACCGGTATTCAACACCAGCACGCTACCATCCATAGAAGCCAGAACTGGATCCTGATTACAAAGATCCAGTGACCACTCAAACAGCGTCACGTCCATGAAGGTATATTCCCACACACGAACGTACTTGATCAGTGCCAAAACGTCCAGATAAGCGCGGATAAAGGCAGTGGCACGCATATCTAAGCTAACCAGTGCGGCTGGATTTTTAGCAATTATTGCGTAGATTTCAGAACCACGCACCTTGCCATCCTGGTCCGGATCGCACAGATCCAGCGTACCTTCAAAACGTATTCCTCCTTCCACACCACCACGTGCGACTACTGCATTCAATTCGGCAAAGGCAACCAGTTGTGCAGACAGCATCACTTCTGGCTGGTCTACCCCTCGGGAGTCAATATTGTCACTGATGTAGAATCCATCCATGACATCCACAACATTCTTGCTGTCGAGGAACTTGATCACACCATAGGTATCGAATCCCAGCGTAATAAAAGCCTCCAGCTTGATCTCCCCCCCTACACCGACAAACAGCGGTGGATAGACAGGGAAGCTTTTGCGAAAGCCAACACCGACTTCCAGATTAGCCGGAGTATAAGTTACCAGGTCAACCGGTTTACCAAACAACAGACCCAGTACGGCATCACCCGGATTATCGATAATCGGGAACTGCAGCGCATTGGCAGGTTTTTCCAGCGCAGCAAAGAAGTCATTCATGCCTTGATCCAGCGAAATGGTGGTTTCGCCAGGGATCGCTTTGGCAACGGCACTGAAATCTGCTACGTCACCGATGTAGTTGAGGACATTATCCAGAGCAAACTCTGAATGACTATTGCCTGCCAGTAACAACACATCAAACACCGGCAGCTTGACTGTCGAACCACCGGCATCAATCACGGCTTTGAGGCTGTTGATGGTATCAAACAGGCTGATCAGCGAGACAATAAAATCTATTTTGGCATTGCCACCGCTGATTTTGGAGAAGTCTACCGCCATATCCACCAGCGAGTAGTTCTTACGCATCAGGTCAGAAATACCGGGTATCGGCTTGGTCAGTTGCTCAATGACTGGTGCAAACGGATCTGTAACCACTGAAATCACATCGATCACTGGCTCCAGGAAGTTGGAGAAGAAAGTCCCCATATCCAACGCGATATCAGTCATCCATACACCCGGCTGATCGGCAAACAGGGAGTAGTAGTCGCTGGAGGTCAATTCCTCAAAACGATCCATCCACTGCTGCCATTCCGGCTGATCTGGGTCTTCTTTCTCCGCTGACCAGGTAAGCTGGAAGTTACCCTCGATGGCCGGCAACAGGTCCGGTTGAATCGCATCACCAAAACCCACACCAAGCTGCATCTGCAGGTTAATCTGTGCATAGGCTTCCCAATGTGTCTCAAACAGATCACCCAGGTCATTGGTGGTCAACACATTGTATGTCAGACGACCATCGCTGCCACCAAAGGTGCCATCGAGTATATCGTCCACTTCCCCAGCCACACCTTCATCCAATCCCAGAGTGTCTCCTGAGCTGAAGCCGAGTGATGCATTATCGGTAAGATCTATTTCAAATCTGGCCAGGAACTGCGTTCTGGAACCTTCATAGCCGGTCTTGCCATCAAACAGCGTGTCGCTGACACCCCAGGCATCAAAGTTGGACTGATCGTCGTACCAGATGGTACCAAAGGTGTCATCCTGCCAGGCTTCACGATCACCCCAGACACGACCTTCATTATCTTTAATCCAGCCTGAATAATTATCCGTGATGGTGCCATTCATAAACAGCAATTCGGCTTGCAGACTCGCCGGAGCACGCAATTCTTTATATTGAGGCACATAGCGACCAAAACGATCAGTCATTAATGCCTGTTCGCCATCCACCATCACGGCGATACGCTGACCACCGCCATCCAGTGTATAGATCGGAATCGGATCACCGAAGCGGTCCGTTTGCAGCATCAGCTCCCAGCCACCAGTATTGGTAAGACGGCTGCTTTCTTCTTTATACTCGTATTGCCCATTTCCAGTCTGACGACGGTAGACAAAATGACCGGCCGCACTGAGCAAGGCTTCGTATTTTATCTGTTCACGACCATCCACCACCTCGGTTTCATATTCCCAGGCCAGCTCATAGAGTGTATTGCCTTCAGCATCCAGTTTGGGCTGGTCGGTGTAAACTACTTCATAAACATATTCACTACCGTTCTTGACGAAGCGCTTCTCAATCTGCTTGGTTTCAAGATTGAAATATTCTTCAACTACACGCTGCTCATAGAAATTAGTCTCATTCGGTGAAGGTGCCAGAAAGGCGCTAATCTGGAACTGTATCTCAGATACTTCAACACCATCATCCAATGACCAGAGATTGCTGATAGCTTCATCCATCGACACGAGTTGATCTGCATAGAGGGCCTCCTCCTCAACAGTGAGAGGATAGCCCTCATCGTTGAGAATGCGGTTACCATCGGCATCCACAGGAAAACCGGCTGAATCACGCAAAATACCTGCATCAGCAAAACCGGTAGCTACCCAGGCTTTGCCATACAACTCCTGACTGTCTTCAGCAAATTCAGTTACCTGGCCGATACCTGCATGGCCTGGCATATTTGCCACCAGATAAAAACCCTGATTGACATCCAGACCAAACCCAAGGAAAAAATCCCAGTCCAGATTAACAGCCAATCCGCCGTCTATCTCCAGGTTCAGGCCAGGCACGCCGACATCAAAGGCCACTGACGCATCGGGTAACTCGATGGTTTGACCCAAGTTCATGCGGAACTGGACAGCGCTGCTCTGCGCAAACACCAGTTGTTTGGAGGCGTTCACCTGCTCGTCTGAGTAGCTGACAAATTTCAGTTCGCGCAGGTCGGAGTCATTAATAAACTCTTCACGGATCACCTCAATGACATCAGCCGTCAACTCACCGTCCCAGCCAGGGAACTGACTCAGAAACGCATCTGATGCCAGGAAGGCATCGATCGCTTCGGCCTGATCATCAGTCAGGAAGTCTGGGTCACCGGACATATTCTCGCGATACCAGAATCCGCCAAACAAATCCTGATAAGTCAGATCAACAATCACCTGACCAGCAATTCCCAAATAGCAGGGTTTGAGCTTGTCTGCATCTAATTCAACAGCCTCGGCACCTACGACCGGCTGGATTTCGTAGACGGGTGTTTCACCTTCGGAAGCTACATTGACACGCACAGCGGCATAGTATTCAAACAGCAAATTACCGTCTTCATCCTCGCGCTGCTGGTCCATCTCATCCAACTGGGGCATGCGAATATAAGCGTTACCGGTAGCGTCACGGAATACCAGATTTCCATCAGCATCAGCCTGTTGCAGTCGCTCACCTGATGCCACCCACCCAGTACGTTGTCCGCCCTCAGTCAGGTTACGAATTGCCCAAAGCTGTTCAGCTTCAAGTAGCGTTGTCAGCTCAGGGATATTCACAAAGGTGTACTGGTCGGCATCCTGGGCTACGTACTCAAGCACAATATCATCTGGGGTAATGATGCCGTCGCCATTGTAATCGCGCAGGAAGTTCAGATATGGATTATCCGGATGGTAGAGCAGATCAAAGAGCACCATGCGCAGTGCATTGTCGAGACTGCCATAATTGAAAATTACCGAGTTCAACGCATTAGTTAAACTGCTGATAAAGCCTTCGCGAAGACCGGCAACAAACTGGGTCATTTCCTGCAAGGCTTCAGCACCGATGATTGGCCCAACCACGCCGGATGTCAGGGTGTCGATCACACTCTGGAAAGCACTCAATACCGTATCTAGCGTTTCCACCACAAAAGCCGGATCACTCAACAAGAAAAGTAAGGGGGCACTTTTCAGTCTGACACCATCTGGATCACAAAAATCTTCACCCAGACCGGCATTCTGTAGCACCTGAAGGAAGGTCTCCTGCCATCCACCGAGGTTAGGCAGTATCAGACTCAGATCAAACCCGTCACTGCCAGGTTGTATCTCAGGTGCAGAAAAGACCGGCACCTGAATATCATCACTGGGCTGGGTATATTGACCTTCGCCACCGGTCAGCGGGTTATCCGGAGTCAGATCCACACCGGGCAAATCAGACTCGTCCTGAGTATCACCAGGCACACCCTCCTGGTTCAAATCGCCACCGCCATTGTTCACCAGTGGCGGCCTGGCCGCTTCAGCCACCTGGGTGGCTAAACTGAGACTATCACCCAGCATTTTACTCAGCAGTTTATTCAGATCCCGAATAGCAATTTCTGCCGTGCCTATAGGCATAGGATTGACAAATATCGGTAACTCTTCAGCGGTAAGGTCTGCCAAATGGTCGGAAACCACGATACTCAGGGGTAAGCTGACTTCAATATCACCAGTCAAGGACAGGTCGAAGGCTCCCTGTTTTATCGCTTTGACAGCATTGCTGGCATCTGTATTGGCTGAACTCACCATCACCGGCGTCGTGCCATCGTCTTCAAACAGTGGTTGACCATTTTCATCCGTGGCTTGTACCTGCACGGGTAACATGGAGGCAACGATATGCGCAGCATATTCACCCAAATAGAGACGACCACCATCGCTGTTTAGCTGATAGCCGCCCTCCAGGTCCAGCTCGACCTTGCCACCATCAACCTGCAATTCATATAGCGTAACGGGCGAGGTGAAATTCAGCGTCTGATCGGTATCATTGAACAGCCGGAACTGCATCGACGTTCCGCCCTGGTCTCGCGCATTAAACAGGAACAAGCGCCCAAGATTAGAATTAGGCTGCCCCTCGTCTTCCCGCGCCAGATCCAGCCCTAATTCCAGATTGAAGGTTACTTCACGGAACAAGCGCAACAAACTTTCCTGATTTGCATCGGTAATACTCAGGGTAGGACCGAGCAACTCTTTTAATAAAGTTTGATCTGCAGCCGAAAACATCTGCATAAGCCGTGCGTCAGCCAGCAGCAGATTGAACTGCTCCAGTGATTCAAACGCCAGCGTAAAGGGGATATTGATTACCAGCGCTTGGCGGTCTGTATCCAGGTAGTAGTCAATCGTATTGGCTTCCAGGCCAAAGGCTGACTCCAGCAAGGTCTGTAACGAACGAAAGCTGGCCTGATCTATCTGACTCAGCTCGTCATAAACCTGGTTGAAGTGACCTTGAAGATTAAGTAACTCGTGCAATGACTTGTTCAGTACCGGTAATTTCTGACCAAACAAGCTTAATTCGCTCATGTTCGCCAGATTACCCAACAAAGAGGCCAGTTGCGTCAGGTCATCCAGCACCCCAGCCCAGCTCTGCTCAGCCAGGCCTTGATAGAGTCCAAAATCAGGCAGATCGCCATCAATGTCAGCCAGAATATCCGGTAGACTCAAGACCTCAGCGGCGTTCGCTAAATTCAGCACCAATGACTCGCTAATATCAGGAGCACTCAGGGTATTACCGAACTGATCCTTGAACCCTTCGGGTAAACCGACCTGAATAGCACCCAGAGTGATTGCCGCCTGTGTCGACTCCGACCAGACCAACCCCTCCGCACTGTACTCATCCAGCAATAACCGATTGCGCAGTGTCATCTGAACTTTTTGCTGTTCAACTCGGGTCGCACCCTCACCATGTGCAAGAGTCACAAAACGCAATTTTTCAAAGCGCCCGGTATCATCAACGACCACAAACACATGACCATCAAAAGGGTTTGTCTCCCCTTCAAAATGTGCACTCAGCGCTGCATGAATAGCGGCATTCAGATCGGCCGCCAGATCAGCAACCGAGGTGTTATTCTGTGTTGCCAACTGGCGTAGTACTACGGCCAAATCAAAGGCCTCATAGGCCTGATTACCCAGTGTAAAAGCATCGAAACTGATCGTCAGACCAACATCATGTACCGTCTGACCCTGCTGGTTGAACGGAGTAAGGAGCAATGTAGTCTCATCGCGAACCTGGGTATCTGCCGTCAACCCCAGCTGTGCACCCTGTACCAGCACACTGTCGAGGGCGGCATTAAAATCCAGGCTGGTGTCGTTGCTGTTGAGGGTATCAACCAGATAGTACGCAAATGCACCCTGATAGGCGCCATCGGCAATCTGGATATCGCCAAAAAGCAGCTCCAGCAACCCTTGCTGACCCGAAGCCGAACCACCGGCCTGCATTGCGGCACTGAGCTGGCCACCTATCATGGCATTTTGCAGTTGCATCGAAACAGCGGCTGTTTTTACCGATTGTCTGGCCGTCAGACCGAGTTCACGGTTACCAATATTGCCCTCATCCGCCATCTCAATCTGGGCACGCGCAATTTTATTGCCAAGAACCTGCAGCTCCAGGTAGTAGCTATGTTCTATATCCTGATCAGCGTCTGCTTCGTTTCCAAAGCTGAGGTCCAGCCCGGTATTGATTTCAGTGGAAAGCAAATTTGCGCGGATCAACTGACCCAGGTGGGTATAGCCCAACCCGCCGTCTAGCGTACCCAGATAAGCATGTGCCGAAATATCAATTGAATTCAGTACCTGCTGAATATCCGCCATCAGATCTGCCAACGAAGTGTTATCAACCGTCAGTGAAGCTGGAAGGGTAATATCAATAGCTGTGGCATTATCGAGGCGCAGCTGGAATGCAGCATCTTCTGTCAGTCGTCCATCAGACGGGAGTGTATAGTTAGAATCAGGTGCGGGTCGGATGGCGTTCTCAACACCCATTTGGATTCCTAGAGCCTCCAGTCCAACAACACCCTCCGCCGTATTCGGCTGTGTCAGAATAATCTGGTTAACCGCGGCAAAGGTGCGGAGTTGCAACTGCCCTTCTGCAGTCAACTCGAAATACAGTGCACCAGCCAGATTATCATAGCCTGACAGAGGTCCAGTGCCGGCAATTGCGGCCAGCTCCGCATTCAGAATGGACACCAGCCGATCACCGTTCAGGGTGGCGTCAAATGCACTATTAAAGGCACTATTGATGCTGTCTCTGAGAGCATTGGCAGTGATAGTCGAATCAACTAATAACGACCGCTCAACACCATTGATCTGGATAACGACCTCAATGGTTGCTCCAGCATCCAGCCCATTAATGACACTAACATACTCATCACTACCAACCTTTAGCGCCAGGCCGGGCGCACGGCCTACGGCACTGATTTCACTGTTTTCCAGCACGCTGCCATTAACACGAATAAATGCATTGACGCTGCTGTTAATATAATCAGTCTGCGAGGTCACCGATACTTGTGCGCCTGCCGCACTGGCGAATCCATTTTCAGTGGGTTGAGCAGCCAGTATGTCAGCCAGATTAAACTGGCGTCCATCCACATTAAATCCTAGCGACAGCGTTTGGTTGTTAAGCACAGGATCAGCCTGAGTTCCAGTCACAGAGCCCACCACAGGCCCCACAGCCAGGAGTGAAATAGCCTGTGGCTGACTCAGGTCAAAGCCCAATGATCCATTGAAAAAGGTTTCATGAGTAATATCCATCCAGGCATCGACACTGAACCCCTCTAGTCCACCCGCTTCAGCATCCAATAGCAACTGAACTGCATCGATCTGGATACCTGAGCCTACGAACAGGTCCAGCCAGAGTGTTTGGCTGGCCAGATCAAAACGAGGATTGACACTGAACTCGGCAAATTCAGTTGTCAGGGTGTTATTCAACAGGCTGTTGGTTGCGTGCTGGAAACGGTCCATCAACACGTGCCAATCAGTGAATCCCGGCTGTGAATGAGTCTGCATGGACTCGCCTGCCGCCTGAAAACCAGCCAAGGTAAGATCGGCATAGCTGGTGGTAAAATCCGATGCTGAGACTATGCTGGTTTTATTGATTGACAGGGTATTTATATCCTGGCCGGACAATTGACCGGTAAAACGGATATCGAAGGTATAGCCCTGACCCGCGACAACTGACACCTGAATATCAGCTGGATCCAGGTCGGCATAGACCTTAATCAGCATCTGATAGAGCGTGGAAGCAAGATCGGCCGCTAATTGATTGGCCGTTTTCAACTCACCCGATGTGGTAAGACTCAGGACATCAGATTCCAGTGCTTCATCAGCCAGATTCAATAGCATCTGCAGACTGCCACCGGCAACATTCGCCAAGGTCAGACGCTGAACTTCACCCAACCGCCCTTCCGCAGAGGTACCCACGCGACCCTCTTGTAGGGTAGTCACGAACACCTGTACACCGGGTTGAGAACGGAGCTCAGTAATATCAGCCGAGAAGCCGCTCAAGGTTTTTCCGGCGCTGACCTCCAGAATATTCGCTGCAATATAGAATGACTGGATACCGTCATTGGTAGTGCCCAAGGGAGCCAGTTCTACTGTGAGATATTCCTGATCTACATGCCCCGCATTATCCTCACGGTAGGCATCGTTAATCGCCTTATTCAAGGCCAATGCAATCCGATCGCTCCAGGTTCCCTCGCCCTCCAGACTGATCGTCTCAGTCTCAAATGACTGTCCGTCATAGCTGAAATTAACGCTGAAACTACCACCGGCCGCATGAATCAACTGCAACTGATACACCGCTGGTTGCACCGGTGTATCTTCATCGACATCAAATGCCGCGGCCTGTTCTTCGCTAAATTGAATCCCTACAGATGGTGCAATATTCAATTTCTCAAACGTACCTGGCTGTGTTTGAGAGATCACCAGGCGCCCGTAGGTGAGCCCATCGACGCGGTCCAGATCCTGTGCGGAGACTTCTAACAAACCACCGGCCTTGGCATTGGCAGCAAATTCCACTTCCAGCGGTGCGACCTCCTGACCCGACAATGCACCGACAAAAGTAACCTGCCAGTTACGTGCGTCCCCTGTGACCTGCACATTACCCTTGCCAATCTCCGGCAGATTCTCCAATACACGCTGCAATTCTGCCGCACTGCTATAACTGGAGACCTCTGCAGACCAACTGCCATCCCCAACACGGATACGGAAATCGCCCCCGCTGGTGTGCAACCTGACCTGCTGCTGAGCGTTGCTATAGCGACCTGCTTGTAACAGGCCGCCTTTGATCAGCTCAGTGACTGCCGCCACCGGTACCAGCGCTGTTACCGGCACATCACTATCCAGCAATTGCCAGCCCAATACAGCGTTAGCGGCCTGCGCTATTTTCTGATCAATGAGGCTGGCGAGTTGATTGATATGGGTAAAGCTGCTGGTTTCGCTGGCTAGCAGTGTAATGGTCAATACCGACAGCTCTGACTGCCCTGGCATTTGCACCTGTAAATCAAATGACAGATTGTCCGTCAAACGTGGTGATACCGCCTGACCCGCAAGTATTTCCTGACGGGTTGCCTGCAGGCCCTCGTTAAACAAGGCCATCAGGCCCTGACTGAAATCCAGCCCCTGCCCCAGATTCACCTCAGTGAAAGGGAGCAAACCGTCAAATTCACCAGAATCACGCAAGGATTCCAGGTACAGGACAACATCAGACAGCATATCCATCAACTGCTGGGGTTCCAGACTGCTCAATGCACTCAACTGAGTAAAGTGGGACAGCGTCACCTCAGAGTTATAGTTGGCAATGTCTGTCCAAGAGGTCGCCGCACCATTATTAAAACTGATCTCAACCCCAGGAACACCACCGGCCAGAGTTTCCAGAGGCACCCCAAACAGATCACCTGAAAGGGTCATACTCAGAGCAGCATTGACCTCAGCAGTTGAGGTATCAGCTGACACAACGTCATCAACGGCTGTCACAGTGACTCGTCCAGAGTCAAATGTCAGCACACCACTGGCAGTGACTGGCAAGGCACCCAATAGAGCGGGTGCATAGAAGGTTCCAGTAGGCGCACTAACCTGTAACGCAAGTTCATTGAGGTCAAAGCTGGCCGAAGACGTGGTAATGCGGTGATCAAACTTGAGATCGATTAGAGCATTCAGGGTTATTCCCTGTCCATCACCCCAGGCAAAACCCACCTTGGCAAGCGCATCACCAAAGCTGAGCTGTGCCAGAAACTCACGGTTTAGTGCCAACTCCAGGCCTAAAGCGAGTTCGTTACCCGCCGTATTAAGCCCTCCCGTCACGTTGAACAGGGAATCACTGGCATCGGCCGGAATCAGCGACTGCAAACTGCTATAAGTCCCACGGCCATGCAGGTAATCCTGCAACTCCAACATCAACCCCATGTAGGTGGCATCACCCTGAGAGAGGTATTGCTGCAACACAGTGGTAAAACCGCCACCCGGCAGATAGTAACCAAACTGGAAAATATCACCCAGAGTGCGGCCATCTTCCGTCACCATCAGCGACAGGAGTGACTGAT
The DNA here is from genome assembly GCF_048264025.1 of Nitrincola sp. Taxonomy (NCBI): domain Bacteria; kingdom Pseudomonadati; phylum Pseudomonadota; class Gammaproteobacteria; order Oceanospirillales; family Oceanospirillaceae; genus Nitrincola; species Nitrincola sp. Next base: position 36,608 of record NZ_JBLXDN010000004.1, on the reverse strand, counting down.
CGACCAGCGGTAACTCGACAGAAAGTGCTTGCAACTGATCCAGCTGTACCGCCAACTGCGCCCAGTGCGCCAACAACGTTTGCAGTTGCGCCTGAATGGCTGCATCACTTAGATTGGCATCACGGTAAAAATTGAAACTCAGCGCGTCGCCATTCAGTATACCCTGCAGCGCCAGATAGGCCTGAGCACCAAATGCAGCCTGCTGTGTAGCACCACTTAAGGCAAAACGCCCCTGAGCTTCAGCTGTCACCTGACGTTGAATCAGACTAACAGCATATTCGCTATTGGTGATCTGGCGACTGTTATCCAGATTGTCTGGATCCTGCAAGGTAAACGCGGCACCCAAATTCAGGCTAAAATCACCTTCACCGGACATCTGCGTACTGAGTTGCAGCTTATCTGCGCGGATAAAACCCTCGGGGTCAACACTCGGGTCCGTACTCAAGCGAATACCGGCTTCGAGTGCCAGTTTCAGCCGGGTGACAGCATCGGCTGTGATAGCATCGAGTGTATAGCCAGCCGGATTCAGTGTTACTGTGTGTGTCGAGTTACGCTGTAGATCCGCTGTCAGACGCAAGCCATAGATTGGCATAGCTGGATTGCTGGCATCGACTGTCAGCGTGGCTTCTATACCGTCAATAAGCAATAAAGCGCTATTATTGTTGAGATAGCTGACCAGCCCAGAGAGGGTGTGTGGGCCGCCACTGGCAAAATAGTTATTGGCGTTTGCATGCAAATCAAAATTGGCACCACCTAAGTCCAACAGGCTCAGGATACTGGTGTTACTCAGCCCGGGTATATCCGCATTAGATAACGCATCATTGAGTGCCTGGTTACCCAGTTGGTCCAGGTTCTGCAGCGCAGTCAATATGGCGGATTTTGATTCATCCGTAAATGTCAGATCAGCCAGTAAGGCATCGTAAACCGTATGGCCGGCACTGAATAATGCCTGGGTTTCGATTACCCCGGTGGTGTATTCGAAGATCCAATTACCACCCAACTGCTCCGCACCAGTCATGTCATCCGATGCCGCTACATCCGCACCAGTGAGTTCAGCAATACGCTCAACAAAAGCCTGACCTGCCTCTCCCTCGGCCACAGAGCAGCCATAAAACAACAGATCAGCGCCTTCAGCTAAAGCGGTTTGCCAGCTACTGAGTACTTCTGCATAAGCATCCAGTGAGGTCGTATCAAGTGTGGTGTTGCCCAGCTGCACACTGGCGGCTTCGCCATGAGAAATAATATGGATCGCTTGCAAATCAGCATATTGCGACAACCACTGGCTGATTTGCTGCACACCGTCTGCACCGGCATCCAGATAAACCACTTCAACACGGGCCTGGCCATCACCACGCTGGGCTAATGCTTGCTCTATCAGATATTCAGGCTGCTCAACAGCCGTATCAATGAAGATCAGCTCATCAATCAAGCTTTGCTGCTGTACGCCACCAAGTGAAAAATCCGCCAGCATATCGGCTTCTGCCTGGTGCTGCAGATTGATCACAGATTCCTGCGAATCCTGAGGGGTGGGTGGTATCACCAACAGATCACCGGAAAGCATAAAACGCTGCTCAAGCAACTCCACCTCAGTGGTCGCTTGACGCTGGCTATTAACCCGCTGAGTGTCCAGCGAACGCCTGATCAGGCCATGCCATTGCCGCAAGGCCCGATGCTTCCAGGACTGTCCAGCCGCATTGTGCAGATAGCGTGCTGCGCTTCCCATGTGTAATCCTCCAGCGAGTTAGCTCGCTTTAATACTCAACTTCACCTTCCACAACTTAGTGGCGCTCCAGAAGGCGATCCAGTTCAGCCAGATCCTGACGACTCAGCGTGCCAACAGACTGTTTCAGAACCAGTCGATTCATCAAATAATCATAACGTGACTGCAGAAAATCACGTCGTGCAGCATAGTAGCTCTGGTAGGCATCCAGTACCGCGACGGTTGACTCCAGTCCTGCCTGGAAACCACGCATCCGCGTTGCCAGACGAACCTCCTGCGCCAACACCCCTTCACGCAGCGCAGCCAACATTTCCGCACTGCTGGTCACCCCATTGAATGCTGAACGCACAGTGCGTTCAGTGCGCCGATGCTCCAGCTCAACTTCATGGCCGGTCTGTTCATAACGTGCTGTTGCTTCGCGCACCAGAGAGGAAGTGCGTCCACCACTAAAGATCGGTACATTGACCCGAATGCCGACTTCATAATTGCTGACCGTCTGACGGCTATCACTGTAGAGCGTTTTATCAGCATCCTGATAACCGGTGGATGCAAACAAGTCGACTGTCGGCAAATGATCAGCACGCTGACGACGAATCTGATTACCGGCAATCTGCTCGGCCATACGCTGCGACTGCAACGACAGGTTCTGATCCAGAGCGGCACTGATCCAGGCCTCAACCTGAGCAGGAAAAGGTGGTGCAGCCCGGAAATCCGCACTAAAACTATGCAGACTTTCCACTTCACTGCCGATAATTTCTTTAACAGCCAACTGCGCATCATCCAGGCGGTTCTGCGCCTCGATCATTCGTGCACGGGTCAGCGCTGTCAGACTCTGGGCTTCGCTTAAATCACTGCGACTGGCCAAGCCACTGCGAAAGCTGATCTCGGTTTGACGGAACTGGGTCGCTATGGCTTCGTGTTCAGCCTTAGCCACTTCGAGACTGTCTTGTGCAGAAAGCACATTCAGGTAAGCCTCGGCAATACGCATAATGAGCGACTGCTCGGCAGCCAATAGTGCCAATTCAGCTTGCTGAACGGCTTTTTCAGCCTGCGTCAGGCCAATCAGACTGCCCGGGCGGTAGATAGGTTGTGTCAACGTTAAGGAGGCGTTTTGTTCGGACAAGGTAGTTTGTTCTTCCGGAATGGATCCTGAACTCAGCACATCCTGGTTCTTAGCTGAAAACTGATACGAAAAACTCACCTGAGGCAAATATTCTGAACGTGCCTGAGGAATCAGTTCCTGGGTGGCACGGAACTCAGCCCGGGCTGCATGATAAGCTGGATCACGCTGCATCGCTTCATCCAGGGCTGTCATCAATGAGAATCGTTGCCCTTGCTCCAGCGCTGTCAAATTGCTGCCATCACGGTATTCAGCACCCGATAGAGTCACTGAACCTATAGTCAACGATGGCTGCACACTGAAGTCAAAGCGTGGCAAATGGCGTAACGTATCGCGTTCAAAGTAGGCAATACCTTGCAAATCATCCGGATAATCTCCTTCTGATAACACGCGACTGGCCTCAGGTAGTGAAACCAGTGTTCCAAACTCATAATTGTCGCGATGAGCAACGGTTTGCCGAGACAACTGCTCAGCATAACCGTCTTGTAACGTTAACTCTATTCTGGCTGAACCCAGGCGGGTTTTGCCATAGCGAATACGCTTGACGTAATCAGGGTCAGGGGAATAGGCAAACACCGCCTGCTCTACAGCCTCGGGACTGACACCGGGAAAGTCCACCATTAAACGCCCTGGAGCTTCGAGAAAGTAGCCATTCACACGAGACTCGCCAAGTTTGCCGATAATCAAATTGAGGCCAGTACCTGCTTCACGGGTAAGCTCAAAGCGATCCAATTGCTCTGTGTCCATCAGTAGGCGCTCAGACACAGCGCTATCAGGTACCAACAACAGATGTATACGGCTTCGGTTGGTCACCGGATCAATACTGGTATGTGCATCCACCAGATCCAGCGGCCCTTGGGTAGTAAACACCAAACGGGAGTGTCCATTGGGTGCCCCCTGCACTTCGGGCATTCCCAGCAATGCGGGCATTTGTAAATTGGCTTGACGTAAATAATGTCGGGGATCCACACCGGGTAATTCGATAACCAGTTGATCAGGGTCCTGTTCAAACATTAACTCAGTAATCAGGTCATGATGACCGGTAAAGGTTAATTCAATCAAACCACCACGGGATTCAGCCTGGATCGAATCGAGTAGTTCTGCTGATACAACCGTGTCATCGAGGTTAGCAAACACCATTTCCCAGTTAACCAAACCAACTACTGACAAGCTCAGCGTTTCATCTACCAGATAAACCGGACGGGCCAGATCAATTATCAGGTGGGATCGCTCACCCAGGGTCTGTAAGCTGGACGCATGATAAAGACTGTACTGCTGCACCAGACGCTCACCGGTCTGACGCCATTCATTCAGATCGGCTCTGTCCGTCAGGGTGATGAACAGGCGTTGGCCATTTTCCTGAAGATACGCACCCGCCATTTCACCGGCTCGGGCACTCAGCATCAAACGGTGATAGTCCTGCTGAATGCTAGCTTGCTGATCCGAGGATGAGGGCTCTGCTGCTGAAACTGTCCCGCCAATCGCCATAGAGACTGCCCCCACCAGCAATAGTCGGGTCAGGCGCCACACGCGGGATTGAGGGTTCGGTACCCTCCGAAACATCAACATACAGCAGATCCTCAGCTATCCGAACAGATTTTGATTAGTTATTATAGAGTTGATCGAACAGTCAAGTCCTGAACAACAAATGAACCAGATCTGCATAGATAAAATAGCTGTTTGATTTTAAAGGCTGCGAAGCATGACATCCTGCTGTCAAAGCTACCAATCAGGCGGGTATTCTCAATATAAAGCAGGCCCCTGCATCAGCTGCATTCGTGACCACCACATCACCACCATGAAGACGGATAATCTGATCAACCAGATAGAGCCCCAGACCTAAACCAGGGTTGGTTTGAGCATTACGGCGGTAGTATTTACCAAAAATCTTGAAGCGATCCTGCTCATTAACTCCCTTGCCTTGATCAGTCACACTAATACAAACCCGATTCTGCTCATCCATGTAGGCGCTAATGAAAATTTCACTCTGATCAGGTGAAAACTTGACCGCATTATCCAATAAGTTATTAATGCAGATAATCAGCAATTCTCGATCCGCTTGCATGCGCCGAGACATGGCGTTAATCGTAAAATGACGACTATCGCCATTTAAACGCTCAGCCTCACCAACCAACTCCTGCAATAAGGTTTTAATATCAAACCAGGCGGCATTGGTACGCCAGAAAGTAGTTTCCACACGTTCTTGATCCAAGGCTTTGTTCAGCAAGTTAGCCATACGCTGCACAGCCGTTTTGAGCCGACTTATATGCTTTTGCCTCACCTGGGGATCGTTACTAACCTCCAGCTCCAGCAGATCACCTAAAGATTGTATGACTGCCAGCGGGGTTCGGAACTCATGTGTCACAATCCGCAAAAACTGCTTTTGCGCCACAGTAACCTTCTGCTCCTCTTCGAGCGCACGAGCAACACGCGCCTGAGCCATTTCCAGGTCTCTGGCTATACGGGAGCGCTCCCCGATCTCTTTTTCCAGCTTAACCTTGACATCTTCCAACAGTTCTCGGCGACGCTCCATCTCAGCTTCTATTCGCTTGGGTTCTGTGATATCCCGAGCGATTCCCATGTAATAGGTAACCTCACCCTGTGCATCAAGCGCTGAAGACTCGTTGGCAATCATGTCATGCACTTGCCCCCTGACATCGACCAGTCGAAATGCAATGCCCGACAAGCGCCCTCCTTTGAGAGTGTGCTCGTGACATTCAGCTAAAAATGGAAGGTCTTGCGGATGAACATACTTAGCAAAAGGCTGACCCACGGCCTCTTCCAGGCTATAACCAGTAACATTAACCCACTCGCCAGAAAGATAACCAATAGTCGCATCAGCCGATATGATATAGATAATATCATTAGCATTTTCGATTAAGCGCTGAAATAGATGCTCATTCTCCTGCAAAGCCTGGTTTTGAATTGAAACCAACTGCTGGATCTCGCGACGCTGCCTTGACAGAAACAGTGTATAAGCCGCCAACACCAGTAACAGTATCGTAACCACTAACAGTGCAACGAACCAACGTGGCACAACCTCAACCACCAATTCACTACGTAGCCAACGGTAACTGAGTTGGCTAAGAAAATCCTGATCAAGTTGCTGGATCGCTTGGTTAATTTCTTGCAACAGCTGCTCATCCCCTAGCGCTACCCCAGCAACTAAATTCTGGGTATAAAGCTGCACTAACGGATGAAAATTAGAAGGGTGCCCATGGCGATCCAGCAAGTACATGCTGACCGGATAGTCGGCCAAATAGGCCGCCACTTCTCCTGCAAGAGCGGCCATAACCACCAATTCATTAGAGCGGTAGGCACGTATTGGCTGATCAGGATAATGGTGCTGAATATACTCCATCTCATAACTGCCATCCGTCACACCAATCGGCTTATCACGCAGATCATCAAATCCTGTCAGCGGCCCACCACTTGGTGCAAACAGATACCCACTGAGCGGCATAATTGCTTCACTGAACTGCATAAAAACAGCCCGATCCTCTGAAGCAAACAACCCTCCATGCAGATGTGCCCGCCCTTCTGTAACGGCACGTATTGAATCCGGCCAATCCACCAGATAAAACTCAACCGGCCGCCCCATCTGAGCAGCGATCTCCCGCCATAGTTCGATAAGTAAACCGCGCGGTTCACCATTTTCTCCCACAAAAGCAAACGGTGGCCATGCCCGGTCTTGCGCAATGATAAGTGGCTCAAGCTCAGTTGAATTGGACGAAGTGTGGGTTTGAGCTACAACACAAGAAGCTGAACTGATCAGATAGCCAAGCAGCAAAATACGAACCAGACGCAAACCTGAACCACTCAGCATGGCATACGCCTTTCAAGATATTTCAAGTCGATACCCAATGCGTGACAAAGTCACTATCGGCGAGTCCAGATCCGTCTGTGCAAATTTGCGCCTCAAACGATACACCAGCGCGGTAATCGTTTCCGCACTATAAATATCCGCGGCTTGTTCCAAATGGTTCAACAAATTATCCCGGGTAACTACAGCTCCCCCTGCTTCAGCCAGAAAGGCCAGCAACTCATATTCGCCCCGGGTTAACTGAATTTGCTTTCCTTGCTGATGACAAACACTCCGTGTTGCCTCTTCAAGTTGCCACCCTTGAAAAATAAATACACCCGGCTGTTTATCCTGAGACTCAACAAAGTCAATAACTGGCCCATGCCGCTTTAACGCATTACGTACTTTCAGCTCCAACTCACGCGCACTGAAAGGCTTAGCGATAAAATCATCAGCGCCTAGCTCATAGGCTCTCAGGCGGCTGGTCTCATCCTGACGACCGGAAACCACGTAGAGCAACACCTGCTGCTCTTCACGCAACATTCTTAAGAGCTCAAGCCCATCAGCATCGGGCAAATTCAAATCCAGAAGAATAATGTCGAAAGCCTGTTGGCGAATCAATCGGGAAAACTCATCACCACTTTGCGCCTGACTGATCTGATAGCCAAACATGTTGAAAAAGTCAGTTACAACCTGGCAAAGGGATTCATCATCCTCTACCAGTAACACTCTGGATTTTTCCATGCGAATACAGCCCTTTTGCATGAAATTTTAGCGAAGTCTAATACCCTGCTCATCCACAAGGATCACTCCTTGCTTTAGCAGATTGCCAACCGCCATTTTGAAAGCTTTTTTGCTGACGCCAAAAATCGCCTTAATCTCATCCGGAGAACTCTTGTCATTAAGAGGGCACTGGCCACCACGCAACTTCAGATAATCAAGCAACTGCTCGGCCAGCGGCTCAACCCGTCCATAGCCGGGCTTATCCAGCATCACATCGATCTTGCCATCATCTTCGCGCACCTGCTTGATGTACCCCGGCAGGGTCAAACCAGGTCGTACCGGTTTGAATAGTTCCTGTTGATGCAACATGCCCGCATGACGGTGATTGATGATTGTCAGATAACCCAGCTCAGTGCGACGCCAAATCAACAAGTTCACCGATTCACCCACGCGATAATCCGCTGGCTCAGCACTCAGATGACGCTCCAGACGAGCTGATGCCGCCAGACGACCGGAGTTATCCAGATAAACACACACCATGACCTGCTGGCCGGTTTCGACCCGCTGAGGCTGCTCAGCAAAGGGCAAAAAGAGTTGCTTGGGTAACCCCCAGTCCAAAAATGCACCCACCTGATTAGTATCGGCGACGCGCAGTTGGGCAAACTCACCGAGCTGAATCAGCGGCTTTTTCAGCGTGGCCACCGGAAGGTCATCACTATCTAAATAAACAAATACCGACAGGGTGTCACCTGGTCGTAAACTTGTTACAACCTCCTGCGATGGCAATCTCACCGTCTCACCTTCTGTCGCCTGAAGATACGCACCTTGTTCGACAATGCGTTTAACTTTGAGCTGGTTAACTCGTCCTAACTCCACCCGAATACCTCACACCAATATTTTGACTATAGATTAGCACAGATAGTTGTTTAAATAAGCAGGCGAGCACCGGCTATAGCTGTGATCGGACAACTGACTTGCGACCTAGGTATAAAAAAGATTACTATTTTATTAATATTTCTTATACGCTGTATTTCATGAATCCAGAAACTTCATTAATGACCACTGATAACACCCATTCAGCTACACTCGAAGTCACCGATTTGCATAAGCGCTACGGAGACATTGAAGTGCTGAAAGGCATTTCCCTGACGGCAAAGGATGGTGATGTTATCTCAATTATCGGTTCCAGTGGCTCAGGAAAATCAACCTTTCTGCGCTGCCTTAACCTACTGGAAAATCCATCCCAAGGCCGTATTGCTTTACGGGGCGAAGCCTTGCAACTGGTAGCCAACAAGCAGGGCGAACTTGAAGCCAAAAAGCGTCGCCAACTGGAAATGATGCGTGCCCGTATAGGCTTTGTGTTTCAGAACTTTAATCTCTGGCCACACATGACCGTACTGGAAAATATCATGCTGGCTCCAGTATTGGTACATGGACGCAGCAAGCAAGCATCACGGGAACGCGCATTGGCCTTATTGGAAAAAGTCGGCCTGGCTGACAAAGCCAAAACCTACCCGGGTAATTTATCCGGTGGACAGCAACAACGCATTGCTATTGCCAGAACCCTGGCGATGGACCCGGAAGTTCTCTTGTTTGACGAACCGACCTCGGCCCTGGATCCTGAACTGGTCAATGAAGTATTAGGGGTAATGCAAAATCTCGCTGAGGAAGGCCGAACCATGCTGGTCGTGACCCACGAAATGCGTTTTGCGCGAGATGTGTCCAGCCAGGTGATGTTTCTACATCAAGGCCGAGTTGAGGAATTTGGGCCACCAAGCGAAGTTTTTACCCAACCCAAGTCTGAACGCTGTAGAGAATTCTTGTCGAGTCATTTATAAACGTTATACAACAGCTCAATTAAACTAAAGGTATTAATCTATGCAATGGTCAAAAAAACTCGCTACATCTGCGCTACTCATGGCTTCTGCTACAATGATTGCACCGCTAGCTATGGCTGATACCATCCGCATTGCCACTGAAGGGGCTTATGCACCGTTTAACTTTATCGACAGCTCAGGTCAGCCCGGTGGTTTTGATGTTGAAATCGCTAACGCGCTGTGTGAAAAAATGGAAGCCACCTGCGAAATCCTGACTCAGGATTGGGATGGCATTATTCCGGGCCTGCGTGCACGTCGTTACGATGCCATCATTGCCTCCATGTCGATTACCGAAGAGCGTGAACGCGTTGTTGCTTTCACCAATCCTTACTACTCAAACGTACTGGCCTTTATCGGACCTAAAGACAGTGACATGCCAACCGATGTAGCAAGTCTGCAAGGTAAAACCCTGGGTGCTCAACGTGCCACTATTGCGGGTCAGTACCTTGAAGATGAACTGGGCAACGCCGTCAGTGTACGTCTGTATGACACCCAGGATAATGCCTACCTGGATCTTGCAGCAGGTCGACTGGATGGTATGGTCTCGGATAAATTCCCAGCCTATGACTGGCTACAGACTGAAGATGGCAGCGCTTTCGAGTTCAAGGGTGAAGATATCGATATCGATGACAAAATCGGTATTGCCATACGTCAGAATGACACTGAGCTGAAAGAGCGCTTCAACCAGGCACTGGAAGCCATCGTCGAAGACGGTACCTATGCTGAAATCAATGCTAAATACTTCCCCTTCTCTATATATTAAGAACTGAAGCGGGATCGATAAGGGTCGGCAACTCAATCATTTGTGTTCCGACCCTTTGTTTTTAACTGTCTTAATGCGAGTGCGGCATGGATCTACACGGTTTTGGTCATCTTTTGCTGTCAGGCACCTGGATTACCCTGAAACTAGCCTTTACCAGCCTGTTTTTCGGTTTAATTCTTGGGCTTATGGGAGCGGCAGCCAAACTGTCACCCATTCGTGCACTGCGCTGGATCGCGACAACCTATACCACCCTGATCCGTGGTGTACCCGAATTATTACTGGTGCTGATTATCTATTTCGGCACGACTGAATTGCTGCTGAGACTGTTTGACCAATACATTGAGATCAGTGCATTTGCGGCAGGCGTCACCGCTCTTTCCATTGCATTTGGTGCCTATGCTACCGAAGTGTTTCGTAGTGCCCTGCAGGAAATCCCCAAGGGTCAACGTGAATCCGCGATGGCCATGGGCCTGACACGCTGGCAAACCTTCAGCCGAATTTTGATTCCTCAGCTATGGCGCATTGCCATTCCCGGGCTCGGTAACCTGTTTCTGGTACTGCTTAAAGACACCGCATTAGTGTCGGTTATTGGACTGGATGATCTGATGCGTCAGGCCTACGTCGCGGCTGGATTCACCAAGCTCCCCTTCACCTTTTATCTTGCTGCCGCGTTTATTTATCTATTGCTGACTATTATTTTTATGCAAGCTATCCGCCTGCTGGAAAACCGCGCTAATCGTCCTTGGCAGGGAGCACGCTAATGAGTGAATTGTTGGTTAACTTCTCACAATGGCTACTCACCCTGACACAGGGAGCTGAACCCTGGGATGCTTATGCCCGTTACCTGCCCCGTCTACTGGAGGGTGTGTGGATCACCCTGCAACTGGTGGTTTTATCGGGTATTGTCGGCTTTATTATCGCCATTCCACTGGCTCTGATGCGCATTGCCAAGAGCCCTTGGTTATGGCTATTTCCTTATTGCTACATCTTCTTTTTCCGCGGTACGCCACTGTTAGTGCAGATATTTCTGGTTTACTACGGTCTATCCCAATTTGAAAGCCTGCGTGACCTAGGTTGGCTATGGACTGATGTGCTGTCACAACCTTACTGGTGTGCCATTATCACCTTCAGTCTGCATACCGCGGCCTATATTGCCGAGCTCTTCCGCGGAGCCATTCAGGCAGTGCCCAGGGGAGAAGTTGAAGCAGCACAGTCACTAGGCGTCAGCCGCCGTAAGCAGTACCAGCATATTATTCTGCCTAGAGCCTTTGGCATTATCCTGCCAGCCTATGGAAATGAAGTAATTCTGATGCTGAAAGGCAGTGCTCTAGCCTCCACGATTACGCTGTTGGATCTGATGGGTGCTACCCGTGGCGCCATCGCCAGAACCTATATGAGCCTTGAGTTCTTCTTGCTGGCGGGTGTGCTTTATCTACTGCTCACCGCCATATTGATCGGCTTCTTCCGCTTGCTGGAGAATGCATTCAACGCCCATCAGCATGCCACACGGTTACCGGTGAACAAACTTGACCCACAACTACGTGACAAGCACCTTGAAGATAATGTGAAGTAATCTTCAGGCGATATCACCTTCTTTCAGGCGCTTGATCTGATCTAGCCCTTTTTTTCGTTGCGCATAAATAACATCCAGTTTATTTTGCAGTGCTTCTTGCAACTCGGGCTCTTGCTCATGGCGGAGCTCATCCTGCAATTCACGCTCTTTCTCTTTGAGTTGCTTGAGTATGCTGCGAGTAGACTTGATCTGTTCAAGCTGCGTTTGTGTGTCTGCATCCAGAAAGCGTCTAACTCGTTCCAGTAGTTTTTTGGCTTTCATCTCATCACTCCGGTCGACTCTCCACTGGTTCAGGCTTAGGACCGTCAGCCTGACTGGTTTTATCCATTAACTGCTCGATCTCTTTTTCATCCAGGCTAATGGACTCAAGCTGTGTAGCTGCTCGTCTGGATACGAGTGTAGACGCCGCATCTAATAGATTATCACCTATGTTTGTGACATAAGCTTCATCATTGAGAATAGATGTAGCGATCGATGCGGCTATGCGGCGATGACGAATCATTTCATCCAGCTCATCGATCATTTTGCGACTGGCTTTTTGTGAGGCAAGCCGCAGTGCATCTATGGATAAACGGGTTACTTCGCTTGGCTCCTCGCGAAGCAATTGGCGTAACTCACGCAATAATTTGGCCAGATGAATCCGAATCTGATCATAGCGCTCACGTACAGCAAGATTACTCGAGAGACCATGGCGTGACAAATTATTGTGCAGGTGTTTCATACCTTTAACCGCGGCAACAATAGCACGGCTGGCTTCCCGCAACTCATAGAGTTTTTCAGTAGCAGCCTTAGTGGATTCACGCATTTGTGCTTCAGCAATGAAGGCAATAATTTCATTATGCAGACTTTTTATTTTCTCTTCATAGGCATCTTCAACATCAATAGGGAAAATACGCCGGGTATATTTCACCGCATCCGTCAAGGACTCCTGTGAATCGATGGTATTACGCTTCAGACTTAGCCCGTGGGCCAATAAACCATAGGCATTATCAAACAGGTGCAACACTTCTTTTTTAACCGCATCAACCACCGTAACCGGTGTTTCCAGAGCTTCCGGATAAAGGTACTGTGGCTGCTCCATGCCCTGCGGCTTGAACTGTATGTGCTGTAATAGCCAGGCTTCTAATCTAGCCACAAATGGGGTCAGGAGAACTACGCCTAACACATTGAACAGGGTATGAAACAGGGCCAGCTTGAGTAGAAAATCATCAGCGCGAATACCAATCAGGTCAGCCGTTTGATCCACTAGCCAAGCCAGTTGGCCGATAAACACAATCGCTACAGAGGCTGTCACCACATTAAATAACACATGTGATGCCGCCAAACGCTTGCCTCCCAGGTTGGAAGCGATACTACCCAGCACGATGGTTACCGTACTGCCAAGATTGGCACCGATGGCCAGTGCCAGCGCATTTTCATAACTGACCTGGCCCGCCGACAAGGCCGTAATGATAATCAGCAAAGTCGCATGACTGGATTGCATGATGATCGTAATCAACATGCCAATCAGGGTAAACACCAGTACGCCAGCAATACCGGTCATAGCAAAGGCTGATAAATCAAAACTCTGCTGAAACGATTCAAAACCTTCTTTCATGTAATGAATACCCAGAAACAAAAAGGCAAAACCCAACAGCAGGTAACCTAATCCCTTCAGGCTTTTGCTTCTTTGCATCTGAAACACCATACCAAACACCAGAACGGGCATGGCATAGCTGGCAATATCCACTTTCAGCCCTAAACCGGCAATTAACCAGGCCCCAGTGGTTGTACCTATATTCGCCCCCATGATGATGCCAATACCACCCATCAGCGTGATCATTTCTGCACTGACAAATGACACGGTAATCAATGACACCAGTGAGCTGGATTGCATCAACGTCGTACTGGTCACACCAAAGGCAAGACTTTTCCATAAGCGATCGGTGGATTTGCGCAGAATGCCTTCCAGCATACCACCGGTAAAGGCCTTAAAACCCTCTTCCAGACACAGCATGCCGAACATGAATAGCGCAATACCCGCCGCGATTTCAGTAAAATCAGCACTGACCCAGAAGGCATAAATCAAAATAACCAGAACCAAGGGCAACGATATTTTCTTCAACATATTCAGCGATCCAGCCGGAGTTTTAATTTTTATTCTAGCCCAGTTTATGACTTAGCGAGGCAGAGGGTGACGTTTCATAATAATAAGCAACAGAGGCAAACCTATCAGGGCAATAATGGCGCATAACAAAAAGAACAAAGCCCAATCACCATCCAGGGCATCAACCATCATGCCACTGGTAGCTGAGAACCAGATACGTGCCAGGTTTGCCAGCGAGGCCAGCAAGGCATACTGAGTGGCTGTGTAGGCACTGTTACAAAGGGATGATAGATAAGCGACTAAAGCAACCGTAACCAAACCGGTAGTAAAATTATCTGAAGCCACCGCAACAATAAATACCTCTGTGGATTGGCCTGACATGGCCAACCATGAGTAGGCTAAATTGGTTGCAGCCGTCGCCAACCCGGACAGGAACAGCGCTTTTAAGATACCGATACGCGCTACCAAAATCCCCCCTATCACGATACCAATAAGGTTGGCGCTCAAACCATAGACTTTGGCAACTTCAGCGATTTCCGTCAGTGAAAACCCCAGTTCACGGTAAAACACGCCGGACATACGCCCCAGCAGCGCATCACCCAGTTTAAAAACAAATATAAACACCAGAATCAACAACCAACCACTTCGCTGGGTAAATTCAGCCAGCGGAGCCACAATAGTCAGGTAGATCCAACCCATAATTCGACGCGGAATCTCTGGCAAAAAGGTCCAGCGCTCCAGCAATGCCAGCGCACGCTCTTCCTCAGCGAGTGTTTCTTCCGGCGGTGAGACTTGAGGCTCTGGACTCATCAGCACCGCAAGCATGCCGATCAGCACACCAAAAGACAGCAGCATGTAGGCTGAGTTCCAGCCAAAGGCCTGCGCCATGTACAAGCCACCCGCACCACCAATCAAAGTGCCGCCCAAGTGCCAGCCCCAGATCCCAGCCGCCGAACCACTCCCATATTGGTCCAGATCCAGTATCTCAATCCGGTAAGCGTCTATGACAATATCCTGTGTGGCTGAAACAAAGGTGACAAACAATACAGCCGCGGCCATTAACCAAAGACTTTCGGAGGGATTGGTAAGCGATAACAACGCAATGGCCAGCATCAGTAACGACTGGGTCATCAATGCCCAGCCGCGTCGACGACCAAAGCGGGCCGTGAGGAAGGGTAATTGCAGTCGATCAACTAAAGGCGCCCAAAGAAAGTTGATCGCATAGGGTGTAGCTGCCAGCGCGAACAAGCCTATATCGGTACGACTAACACCTTCATCACGCAGCCAGATCGACAGGTTGGAAAATACCAGCGGCGCCGGTAAGCCACTGGAGAAACCCAGCGCCAATAGAGTCAACATGCGACGGTCGCGGTAGGGAGCGAACCACTTTTGCAGCAGTGCTATCAAGATGACTTAGGCCCCTCGCCTATCACATCACTCACCTGGGCGATGAAATACACCGGATCGAATTCAGGCGGAAGCTGATCGTGGATGACAAAATACATAAATACAGCATGCAGGACACCATACCGAATAAAGATACCGCTGAACCAGCCGGTCCAGGGAGATGGTGGGATACGCTTTAAACCCAGCTTGCTGTGCGCAGCACCAAAAAGATAACTGTAGGTTGCCCCCACAATCGGCTGATCGGGTTTAAGTAGCCCCTTGCCGACCAATTGTCTGGAAAACTGCACTGCATCACGGATAGAGCGCGCCAAAGATATCGCCAACTGGCGACTGATGTTGCTTGTTTTTCCAGCCGCTTGCTTCAATAACTGGTGCTTTTCATGTAGCAAGGTATGCGCTTTGGCCAGGTGCAAAGTGATACTGCCATTACGGTTTTTACGATAAAACACATGCTGGCTCATATCATTAAACAGGCGCCGACGCGTCAGCCAATGTGCCAATCCATCAAACATGTCTTTAAACGAGAAGAATGGCATAGTCGCCAGCGGCATAATCAGTAGAAAAATATAGAGTGAGAAAAAGGTTGTGCTCAGATCTCGGCGACTGGGAATGTAGCCGTCAAACAGCGCAAAGAAGGACAATATAATACCGACCAGCACCATTCCCGCGAGCACCAGTGTATTCAGCAAATGAATCAACAGAATTCTACGACCGGCAGCGCTTGTCAGGATCGCCAGAATAAAGCGCCGTATTTCACCAAGACGAAAAGTGAGTTCTGAGGTCATGTCCCATGCTCCTAATACAACCCGTGCATTGTAACAGAGATTGGCCTTTAAATTGGAAGCAATTCTCTACTGGACAGCCTCGCCCGACGATGAAGTATAGCAAAGCCGGGCAAGGCTTTAGCGAGGCGACCTAATCAGCTTTTTCATTAGCGAGGAAGAACCAGGTATCCAGCACTGAATCCGGATTGAGTGACACACTGGAAATACCCTGATCCATCAGCCAACGCGCCAGATCCGGATGATCTGACGGGCCCTGGCCACAGATACCTATATACTTGTCAGCGTCACGGCAAGCTTTGATCGCCATAGCCAACAGCATTTTTACCGCCTCATTTCGCTCGTCAAACAGATGCGCAATGATGCCAGAGTCTCGATCCAGCCCCAGGGTTAACTGAGTCAGGTCGTTAGAGCCAATGGAGAAGCCGTCAAAGTATTCAAGGAACTGGGTTGCCAACAGCGCATTGGATGGAATTTCGCACATCATGATCAGCCGCAGACCATTTTCACCGCGCTTCAGTCCGTTATGCGACAGCAGATCTACAACCTGACGTGCCTCCCCAACCGTGCGTACAAACGGCACCATGATTTCCACGTTGGTGAGCTTCATCTCATCACGCACACGTTTTAATGCACGGCATTCCAGCTCGAAGCAGTCCTGAAACGTTTCCGAGATATAACGCGCGGCGCCACGAAAGCCCAACATCGGATTTTCTTCAGCGGGTTCATAGCGATCACCGCCGATCAGATGGCCATATTCGTTGGACTTGAAATCCGACATGCGCACTATTACTTTGCGCGGGTAAAAGGCCGCCGCCAGGGTCGAAATACCTTCCACCAGCTTGTCGACATAAAAATCCACCGGTGAGGCATAACCAGCAATACGCCGATTGATAATCTGCTTGATGTCCCGGGGTTGTTGGTCGAAATTCAGCAGCGCTTTGGGGTGAACACCGATCATACGGTTGATAATGAACTCCAGCCGCGCCAGACCTACGCCCGCACTCGGCAGTGCCTGAAAATCAAAGGCACGATCTGGATTACCCACATTCATCATGATTTCGAAGGGCAATTCCGGCATGGATTCAATACTGTTAGTCTGGTGTTCAAATGCCAGCTTGCCTTCATAGGCCCGCCCGGTATCCCCTTCGGCACAGGACACAGTCACCAGTTGGTCGTTGTTCAACCGCTCAGTGGCATCACCACAACCAACAATCGCCGGAATCCCCAACTCACGCGCTATAATGGCCGCGTGACAGGTACGTCCACCACGGTTGGTAATAATCGCACCAGCACGCTTCATCACCGGTTCCCAGTCAGGGTCAGTCATATCGGTGACCAGCACATCTCCGGGTAGCACATCATGCATCTGCTCAAGGGAATCCACCACGCGGACAGGTCCGGAGCCGATACGATGGCCGATAGAGCGCCCCTCTATCAAGACCTTGCCTTTTTCCTTTAGCAAATAACGCTCCATTACCGCCGCCGAATTTTGGCTGCGCACCGTTTCAGGACGAGCCTGAACAATATAGAGTTCGCCATCATCACCGTCTTTGGCCCATTCGATATCCATGGGCCGACCATAATGCTGCTCAATGGTGATAGCAATCTTCGCCAAAGCCTCGACATCAGCGTCATTAATGCAGAAACGGTCTCTGTCTTCACGAGGCACGTCGACTGTTTCTACCGCGTCGGCTGTAGTCCCCTCGGCACCATAGATCATTTTGATCGCTTTAGAGCCAAGACTTCGACGCAGGATGGCTGGGGCACCCAGCTTGAGCGTGGGCTTGTACACATAGAATTCGTCTGGATTAACTGCCCCCTGAACCACGGTTTCACCCAATCCGTAAGCGGCAGTAATAAATACCACTTGCTTGAAACCTGATTCGGTATCCAGCGAGAACATCACACCCGAGGCACCGGTTTCACTGCGAACCATACGCTGAATTCCGGCTGACAGCGCCACTTCACTGTGAATAAAGCCACGGTGCACACGGTAGGAAATCGCGCGATCGTTATACAGTGAAGCAAATACAGATTTGATCGCTTGCTTGATATTGTCCAGCCCGCGGATATTTAGATAGGTCTCTTGCTGACCAGCAAACGAGGCATCCGGCAAATCTTCAGCCGTAGCCGAAGAGCGTACGGCTACTGAGATGCTCTGATTACCGGCCATCTCCTGGTAGCCATCATCGATGGCCGCTTCCAGGGCGGGTTGAAACTCAGCAGCCAGAATCCATTCACGAATCTGACGACCAGTCTCAGTTAGCGCTCGAGTGTCATTGCTATCCAGCTCACTCAGCAACGCATTAATTTTATCTGTCAGGTGATTGTGCTGCAGAAAATCACGATATGCCTGTGCCGTAGTGGCGAAGCCACCGGGTACTTTTACACCGGCATCACACAGTTGATGGATCATTTCTCCAAGCGAGGCGTTTTTACCGCCGACCTTATCAACATCTCCCATTCCCGCCTGATCCAGGCGTATGACGTAATCCTGCAAGGTAAACTCTCCTGTGGTTGGTCTGAAAGTCCGCCGTGAGTATTTTTTTTGTCGGCACTAAAACCCCGATGATACTTCAGTTAAAATGAAAAATCCTTGTCCTGACTGTATTGTAATAAAACTACATAGCATCCAGGCCGATATTTTCGTTCTAACAAGATAGGCGCTCTCTTGATTAAACGTACAGCATTTTTCATTTCTGACGGTACAGGCATCACGGCCGAAACACTGGGCAATAGCCTACTGACTCAGTTTGACGGCATTCAGTTCGAAATGGTGACCCTGCCCTATATCGACACGCTGGAAAAAGCCCATGCGGTTGTCGTCCGCATCAATGAGGCCTGTGAGCGTACTGGTCAAGCCGCAATTGTTTTCGATACCATTGTTAATCCTGAAATACGTGAAACCATCGCCGCTTGTCGCGGGTTCAAGATCGATGTGTTCGAATCCTTTCTAAAACCGCTTGAACAGGAGTTGCAGCTACGCTCCTCCTATTCGGTAGGAAAATCCCATGCGATCAATGAGTCCAGTCGTTATAAAGAACGTATCGCTTCAGTTAACTTTGCGCTGGACAATGATGATGGCGGACGAGTACAGCAATACAGCAAGGCAGACGTGATACTGGTTGGCGTATCCCGCTGTGGTAAAACACCCACCTGTCTATATATGGCGTTGCAGTTTGGTATACGTGCAGCCAACTATCCAATTACCATCGAGGACCTGGAAATGGGAGGTCTGCCAGAGGTTCTGATGCAACACCGCGACAAACTTTTCGGCTTGACCATCGATCCCTTCCACCTGACAGCCATACGCCATGAGCGTCGCCCGAACAGTCGCTACGCCTCTCTGGAACAGTGTGAGTTTGAGGTGCGCGAAGTGGAACGCCGCTTCAAGCAATTAAGTATCAGCAGCATCAATACCACACATTTTTCCGTAGAAGAAATTGCCACCCGTATTATGGCAGAAGCCGGTCTCACTCGCCGGGGCGTTTAACCCGGCCTGCTAGTCCATTCCCAGTTTTTTCAGCCGGTAACGCAGCGTCCGGAAGGAAATACCCAGCTTGCGGGCGGCAGCTGTTTTATTAAACTGGGTTGTCTCTAAGGCTTCCTGCAATATCTGTCGTTCAACCAGCTCCAGATAAGCCTCCAACCCCATGCTACACACCTTGTGTAAGCCATTTGCACCGGCAAGTGGCTCCTCACAGGCTGACTGACTGCGGTTATCGACTTGAATATCCTCAACCTCTATCAGATCACCTTCATTGAGGGTAATCGCGCGTGCCAATACGTTTTCCAGCTCACGGACATTACCAGGAAAGCGATGCTGGCATAGGCGTTCTTGTGCTTCGGCTGATAAGCGTGGTGCCGAACGCCCCATTTCTGTAGCCAGCTGCTGCAGAAAATACGCAGCCAGATAGGGAATATCTTCCGCATGCTCTCGCAGTGGAGGCACACGCAATTCGATCACATTGATGCGGTAGTAGAGGTCTTCACGAAACTCCCCCATCTCCACTTTGGCGGCCAAGTCTTCATGGGTTGCACTGACAATACGAACATCGACGAACTCTTCTTTTTGTGCCCCCACCGGTCTGACCGACTTTTCCTGGATCGCACGCAATAGCTTCACCTGCATATCCAGCGGCAAGTCAGCGACCTCATCCAGGAAAAGCGTGCCGCCCTCTGCCGCCTGAAACAGCCCCTCTTTATGCTGAGTCGCCCCAGTGAAACTGCCCTTACGATGGCCAAAAAATTCACTTTCCATCAGGTCAGCTGGAATAGCGCCACAATTTACGGCGATGAACGGCTTGTCACAACGGTGGCTGCGATGGTGCAGCATACGTGCTACCAGCTCTTTACCTGTGCCCGATTCACCCGAAATATGAACAGGGGCCAGGCTACGCGCAAGACGTGCTACCAGAGCGCGTATCTTCTCAATCGCGCGAGATTGTCCCATCAATTCAGGTCCAGGATCACCACCTGGCGCGTTTTGCTGTTGTTTTTCCAGCCTGACAGCTGAGGTAACCAGGTTACGCAGCGTCTGTAATTCAACGGGTTTATTCAGAAAATCGAAGGCGCCAGCCTTGAGGGCTTCAATGGCACTACTCATATTGCCGTGTGCAGTAATCATGGCAACAGGAATGTGTGGATAGTACTTTTGTATGCGATAGATCAAGTCCATGCCATTACCATCAGGCAGACGCATATCCGTCAGGCAGAGCTGAATACTTCCCTGTCCTTGCTGTTCCAGTAATTGCAAAGCTTCTGCCAGGGTAGCCGCCTCCAGACAATCAACCTGCATCCGTGTTAACGTCAAGCTGATCAACTCACGTATATCCGGCTCATCATCTACCACCAGTACTCTGGGCTGTAAAACCGGCGACCGGTCAGTAGCACTTACACTTTTCATTAATCAGACTCCCTGATAATCGCTTGTGGCCCAAAACTCAATCTAAAACAGGTGTTTTCATTTTGCTGCCGATGAGCAAGATGGCATTGATTTGCTTGCGCAAGCTCCTTGGACAGGTAAAGCCCCAGCCCGGTGCCCTTGCTTGTTGTAGTGAAAAAAGGCTCAAACAAACGCTCCTTTTCCTGCGGCAGAACCACTGGCCCATTATTAATGACCTCAAGATAACAACCTCGTGTCGCGTCTCCGGCAAGCAACACAGTTACACTGGGTGATGCAAGCGACTGATTGGCAAAATTCAGGGCATTTTGACATAAATTGCTGAGGATCTGGTGCAGGTGTCCTGAATCAAAATAAACTGTCAAGGGTTCAGTACTCTGATCATCGATTTTCAACACAGAACGGGCATCAGGATATAAACAATAAATCTCTTCAATAAAACCACTTAAGTATTTGTTTAATAATATTTCTTCTCCAAATACCCTATCGCGATTACCCAACTGAAGCACATCTTCAACTATCCGATTCACCCGTGCGGTATTCTCCTGAATGATGTCAGTCAGCCGCAAATCTTCAGGCGGTAATTTATCAGACTCCGCCAGTAATTCGCCCGCATGACGGATGGCACTCAGCGGGTTGCGGATTTCATGTGCGATACCGGCGGTTAACCGACCCAGTGCGGCCAGTCGCAATTGCTGTGACTGATCGTTGACCGCGGCCGCATCTTCAAGAAATATCAACACGCCGGTCTTGGTGTCATCACCGGCACGACCCACTTTAATCATCTGTACCAGCAAACTGGCAGGCAAGGTTTCAACCGAACGTTTTTCATGGCCCTGTCGACTCTGTCCACGCCAAAGCCGCAATTGTAAATTCAGCTCTATACTGAATTGCTGCAGATGAGTACCCAGCATTTGCGAAGGGGCATCCAGCAACCGCCTTGCCGCTTCATTTACCAGGCGTACATGGTGCTGTTCATCCACCACGATTACCCCCGTTGCCATCTGGCTGATCACCTGCTCGGTCAATTCAGACATATTGGCCAGATCAACACCACGGGAGTGAGCCAGATCGGCACTCTCCCTGGCCTGGCGCGCCAAAACCGTTGCCAGCACCGAGGTCACGATCAGTGTTAATCCCAGCAAACCCGCCATAGAGTAATTATAAGCACTGGCTATACCATACAACTGAGTATAAAACTGTTGCCCCAGCACGGCCAAGGAAGCCAGTGCAGCAAAAAACACCGACATACGCCCTGCCAGCAGCATGCTGGCATTGGCAATACTAACAACCATAAGCATACCGACACCACTGGCTACACCACCACTGGCATGCATCATCAGGGTAAATACCACAATATCGACACAGGTATAGAAATACACCTGCCAGGTGTAGGCCGGCGTACGCAGTAATAAGGGATAGATAGCCAGGAGCGTCACCACCACATAGACAGAGGCCGTTATCAAGAACAACCGTGGCGCTTCCTCACCCAAAGGCTCAGGCAGATATCCAGTGGAAATCAGCACCATGAGCAATAATGCCAGTATAATCCGGTAGACCGTCAACAGGCGCATAATACGCCATGCCTTTTGACTTGCTTGCATAAACTGCTTATCCCGTTGATGGCCTTAACTGAATCCTTGCGCCGGATCAAATAAAGCCGGATTGCCCGCGACATAAGGGCCCAGGCAATTGATAACTGTGAGTAACTGTGATTTGATTGCTATGCTGTTATATTATAAACAACTAGATTAGCTTGGGAGTTACTGTGGCACAAGGGGCTCAACCACTCAGCGGACTTGCCAGACGCCTTGTAATGGACGGTGTTTTTTCATCCGAAGTTGCAACCGATGCGATAAACAAGTCACGTGAAGCCAAGCAACCATTCGTCAGCTATATCATTAAACAACGTTTGGTCAGTGCACATAGAGCTGCTTCAGCGGCCGCCGAAGAATTCGGTCTTCCATTGCTGGATCTGGACGCCATCCCCGGCGATTCACTTCCCAAAGAAATTGTTTCTGATGCCCTGATCACCAAACACCACATCTTGCCCTTGATGAAGCGCGATAACCGTTTATTTGTTGCGGTCGCTGATCCAACTAACATGCAGGGTATTGATGAAATAAAATTCCAGACCGGGATCATTACTGAAGTTGTCATTGTTGAAGAAGACAAACTGTCAGCCGCCCTGGATGTCTACCTCGACCAGCAACAAAGCTCTGCACTGGGCGATCTCGATGACGCTGATCTTGATAATCTCGACATTGAAGACGGCACTCAGAAAAAAGACGAAGAACAGTCAGCCGAAGATGCCGCCAGTGAAGCACCAATCGTACGTTTCATCAACAAAGTACTCATGGATGCGATCAAGTCCGGAGCATCAGATATTCACTTTGAACCTTACGAAAAGAGCTACCGTGTGCGCTGTCGTATCGATGGCATATTGCAAGAGGTGCATCGCCCACCGATGAACCTGGCCACTCGCCTGGCAGCCCGACTCAAAGTTATGTCACAAATGGATATTTCCGAAAAGCGCGTGCCTCAAGACGGGCGCATCAAGATGAAAATATCCAAGACACGCGCTATAGATTTTCGTGTCAACTCGTTACCGACTCTCTGGGGCGAAAAAATCGTACTACGTATCCTCGACCCAACCAGTGCCCAAATAGGTGTTGAAGCCCTGGGCTTTGAGCCCGATCAGAAAAAAATCTACCTAAGCACCCTAGAACAACCCCAGGGGATGATTCTGGTAACAGGACCCACAGGTTCAGGTAAGACCGTTACCCTCTATACCGGCTTGAACATTCTCAATACCGCTGAACGCAACATCTCCACTGCGGAAGATCCGGTGGAGATCAATATGGATGGCATCAACCAGGTACACGTCAACATCAAAGTGGGCCTGACCTTCGCCGAAGCCTTGCGTTCTTTCCTACGACAGGACCCCGATGTGGTCATGGTCGGTGAGATACGTGACCTGGAAACGGCTGAGATCGCTATCAAGGCAGCACAAACAGGCCACATGGTGCTATCAACCCTGCATACCAACAGCGCCCCAGAAACACTGACCCGTTTGCGTAACATGGGTGTCCCTGCCTTTAACGTAGCCACGTCCGTCAGCCTGATTATTGCCCAACGCTTAGGCCGGCGCTTATGCGAATCCTGTAAGCGGCCGATCGATCTACCAGAAGCCACCTTGCTTGAAGAGGGCTTTAAACCTGATCAGATTCCTGACCTGCACCTATATGAAGCAAATCATGAAGGCTGCTCTAAATGTAACCGCGGATATAAAGGGCGTGTCGGTATTTATGAGATGCTTGCCATGACACAAGAGGTTGCCGAATGTATTATGGAAAACGGTAACTCACTGGACATATTACGCGTTGCTCGCAAACAGGGTTTCAAAACTCTACGGGAATCCGGACTACTTAAAGTCGCCAATGGCCTGACTAGTCTTGAAGAAATGAATCGCGTTATTAAAACCTGATAAGGGAAATAACTCAGATGGCTATAGCAGCAAAAAAGGAAAAGAAAAAAGCCACATTCCAGTGGGAAGGCAAGGATCGCAGTGGAAATCGCAGCAAGGGTAAAATCGATGCCGAAAATGTAGCGATCGCCAAATCACTGCTGCGCAAACAGGGCATCAACCCCAACAAGGTGTCCAAACAAAGCAGCATGTCGCTGTTAGGCAGTAAAAACAAGCCGATCAAACCGCTCGATATAGCGTTTTTCACCCGGCAGATGGCGACGATGATGAAATCCGGCGTCCCCTTGCTCCAAGGCCTTGAAATCGTTGCTAACGGCACCGAAAAAGTGAAGCTCAAAGAGCTCACATACGATATACGTAATGACGTTAACGGTGGTACCGATTTTTCCACTGCATTGAGCAATCACCCAAAATACTTTGATGAATTAACCTGTTCTCTGGTCCGGGCCGGCGAACAGTCCGGTGCGCTGGAAACCATGCTTGATCGAATTGCCACCTACAAAGAAAAAATTGAATCGCTGAAGGCCAAAATCAAGAAAGCCATGACCTACCCTGCGGCTGTAGTGGCCGTGGGTATCATTGTATCGGCTATTTTGCTGGTTAAGGTTGTCCCTCAGTTCCAGGATATTTTCCGCAGCTTTGGTGCTGACCTGCCTGCCTTCACACTGTTTGTCATAGGCCTGTCAGACCTGGCTCAACAATACTGGTTCTTCGCTCTGATCGGCTTTGTTTTACTCGGCTTTGGCTTCACCAAGCTGATGGAGAAATCACAAAAATTCCATAACGCCGTAGACCGCTTTGTGCTCAAGATCCCGGTACTGGGTGCAATATTATACAAGGCCGCTATTGCCCGCTTTGCCCGCACCCTGTCCACAACGTTTGCTGCAGGGGTTCCCTTGGTTTCAGCACTCGATTCGGCCGCTGGTGCAGCAGGCAACGTGGTGTTCAGAACAGCCATTATTCAAGTGCGTAACGGCGTATCCACCGGTCAATCATTGCAAAATGCCGTTAATATGACCGGCATCTACCCCGCCATGGTGACACAGATGATCGCCATCGGTGAGGAAGCCGGTTCACTGGATACCATGCTGGATAAGATCGCCACTTTTTACGAAGAGGAAGTCGACAATGCCGTTGATAACCTGTCCAGCCTGCTTGAACCTTTAATCATGGTGGTACTCGGCACCCTGGTCGGCGGTCTGGTTATTGCCATGTATCTGCCAATCTTCCAGTTGGGTAATGTTGTCTAAGGTTTTCCAAAACATATGCTAATGCTTGAACTCTTTGCGGCCCACACCTGGTGGGCCGTTTTCTTCGCCCTGCTGCTAGCCTTGCTGGTAGGCAGTTTTCTTAATGTGGTAATTTTGCGTTTGCCGGTGATGATGGAGCGTGAGTGGCAAGCCGCCCTGGCGCCAGAGTCAGGTGACGAAACGCAGGACCCATTCAACCTGGCCGTTCCCCGCTCACGATGCAATCATTGTGGCCACTTGATCCGTTGGTATGAGAATATTCCTGTATGCAGTTGGTTGGTTTTACGCGGCAAGTGCAGTTCATGCAGCAGCACAATCAGCCCCCGCTATCCCCTGATTGAACTGCTCAGCGGGATATTATGTGCCTTTATTGCCTGGCAGTACGGCATCACACTGACAGGACTGGCGCTGATGTTGCTAACCTGGGCGCTGATCGCACTGACATTTATCGATATAGATCATCAACTTTTGCCAGACAGTATCACCCTGCCGTTATTATGGCTGGGATTACTATTAAACAGCTTTGAGGTGTTCACTACACTCAGCAGTGCCGTCTGGGGTGCCGCCTTAGGCTATCTGGCGCTCTGGGGCGTCTACTGGGCATTCAAACTACTGACCGGCAAGGAAGGTATGGGCTATGGCGACTTTAAACTGCTGGCCGCACTGGGCGCCTGGGGTGGTGCCATCAGCTTACCGATGATTATTCTATTTTCATCGGTCACCGGGGTTGTATTAGCCGGTGTAATGATTGCTCTGCGCAAGCACCAGGCTGCAAATCCCTTACCTTTTGGACCCTATCTGGCGATTGCAGGCTGGTTTGCAATACTTTGGGGTGAGCCGGTGATGCGCTGGTATTTAGGCAGTTAAACTCGGCGAGTAGTTAAGCCTTGGGCAGTTAAGCTTTGGAGAGGTTAATCCTCTCCGATTCAACCAGGCAGTACCGAGCCACCGCGCAGCACATTGATGTTTACCCAACTGCCAACTTCAAAGCTCTGGTGTCGCGGCGCTATAACACAATACTGTACGCCATCACGCTCCAGTGTGTAGAAGTAATCATGGCCACGGAATTCCCGAGAGACCACCCGAGCCGCGGCATCGCAACGTGGAGCTGGGCTCAAATGCAGATCTTCAGGACGCACCGACATCTGTACCTGGCCCTGCAGACCTTTTTCTACTTGTAGCTGGCCCAGTGGCGTACTGACAAAACCATCCAGTGCATCCCCATAGAGTAAATTGGTATGCCCGAGAAAACGCGCCACAAACGCATTGGCAGGATGCTGATAAACCTGCTGCGGCGTATCTGTCTGCACCAGAAAACCCTGATTCATAACACCGACTTTATCTGCAAAAGTGAGTGCTTCAGCCTGATCATGTGTTACCAGAATTACCGTAGTACCTGAGCGCTTAAACAGGGCACGCATCTCATTACGTGTTGATTCACGCAACGATGCATCGAGGTTCGAGAAAGGCTCATCCAGCAATACCAGTTCTGGCTCAGCCGCCAGCGTTCGAGCCAAAGCGACACGCTGTTGCTGACCACCGGATAATTCATTGGGATAACGCTTACGCAGTGCATCCAGCCCCATCAGCTCTAACCAACTGGTTGCTTTATCTGCACGCTCACCCTTAGGCGTATCACGCATGGCAAACATGACATTTTGCTCAATGGTCATGTGTGGGAACAGCGCATAATCCTGAAACACAATACCAATCTTGCGCTGCTGTGGACTCAGGTGCGTCACATCACGCCCCTGCAGAAAAATCTGCCCGCTATCCGCCTGCTCAAAACCGGCAATCATTCGCAATGTTGTGGTTTTGCCACAGCCACTAGGACCGAGCAAGGCTAATATTTCACCCTTATGCAGAGTAAACGACAAATCATTCACCGCCAGTGCATCGTCACGGCGGTAGCGCTTACTCAGGTGCAGCGTCTGAATCTGCACATCACGTTTATCGATCGCTGGGTCTTCAATCTGAATAGCCCCTGTCACCAACTGCTGACTGTTCATTGACCCCCCTTGATTTTTTCACGATTCAAGACCATGCCCACAGACAGGCTAGAAAAAAGCACTATCGCCGCCGCAAAGGGTGCGGCCTCAGCCATCATCCCTTCTGAGGTGCGTGAAAACACTGTAACGGCCAATGTACTATACCCTGTCGGTGCCAGTAGAAAGGTAATCGGCAGCTCTTTCATGCAAAATAGAAACACCAGCGCCAACGAGGCCAAAATACCCCGGCGCAAGCGAGGAAATACCACATGGAAAAACGTACTCACCGGACCATAACCCAATGAATATGCGGCCTCTTCTGTATTCGGTCGTGTCTGGATAATTGCACTACGAATTGGCCCCATCGCCAGCGCTAATGTTGCCAGGGTCCAGGCAAAAATCAACAACCCCAACGTCTGATAAAAAATATAAGCCGTCTGTAAAGCAAAAAATACCATCGCCAATGCCAGTGTCAGTGGTGGCAAGGCATAGCCTATATAGGTTGATCGCTCTATAGCACTGGTCAGGCGAGAAGGATAGCGCACCGACAGATAACAAACCGGCAAAGCCATAACCGCTGCCAGTACCGCAGCAGGAGCAGCGGCCGCGGCAGAGCGCAAAAAGGTCCAGGGCACCTGAAGAAATACACTGACGTCAGGTGGTACCACAATAATCCAATAAGACAACATAGCGACTGGCAGACCAATGGACGCGGAAAAAACAAAGCCGACATAGATCCATGCCGGAACAGCCAGCTTACCAAGGTACTGCGGTGCTGCAGGACGGGAGACCCCACTGCCCACACTGGCAAGGCGCTTGCGTTTGAGTAAGTAGGCTTCCATTACCAGAAAACTGGCGGCTAGTGCCAGTAACATGATCGATAACCAGGCTGCATATATACGATCAAACGCCCCCGAATACTGGGTATAAATCGCATAACTGAAGGCTTCATAACGCATCAGCGCGACAGCACCGAAATCACCCAGCACATACAACCCTACTACCATATAACCGGCCAGCAATGCAGGCATTAGATGAGGCAGCATGATCTTACGAAATACTTCAACGCGTGAATAGCCAAGACTCTGCGCACTCTCTTCCAGGCTACTATCCAGCCCCAGCAATGCTGCACGTAAATTTAGGAAAATATACGGAAAGGTGTAAAGCGCCAACGCCCATACAGCACCCCAATAACCGGAAATATTCTGTACCTGAATACCAAACACCTGTGATAACACGCCCAGATTACCGCCTACACCCAGCAACGCATAGGCCATAACATACCCAGGCACTGCAAGTGGCACTACAGCCAAAATGGTCAGTAAGCGTTTGGCGCGAATATCACTGCGAGTCACCAGCCAGGCCAGCGGCAAAGCCAGAAACGTACAAATAACTAACACACCACCTGTTAAGGCCAGAGTATTAAGCAATAGTTGAAAGTTTCGCGGACGAAAAACCAGTTCGAGCAATTGATCAGGCTGGGCCTGCCCGGCTCGAAGAAAAAGATAAAGCAAAGGAATAATCATGCAGACTGATACAGCTATAGCAGGTATCAGCAAATACAGGGGGGGACGTTTAACTTTGACTTGTAACGATTGGTGCTTACCAGCCTCTACTACGCTATGACTATGCATTACCACCCACTTCAATAAACCTCACTGGCCAGAACTCTGGTAACGCACTGCTGAATAAAGCTAACCGATAGCCATCGCCAGGAATACTACCGGTTAGCTTGCATCAGTTACAGCAATTCAGCATCACGTAGGAGCTTAAGGGTACCTTCCAGATCAGACAACTGATCCAGATCAACAACTGGTGCAACTTCCAGCAAGGTTTCCAAGCTACCCAGAACCGGATTAGGGATTATACCATCAACTACTGGGTACTCATTCACTACAGAAGTGAAATATTGCTGAGCAGAGGGTGACAGCATGTATTCGATAAACTCAACAGCGGCTTCTTTATTGTCGCTGGTTTTAAGCACAGCAACACCCGCTACGTTTACCAGGTTACCTATATCGTCTTTTTCAAAGTAAGTCTGCTTTGCCGGAAAATCCGCATTCGCCGCTACAAACCGGGGCAAATAATAATTATTTACCAAGCCAAAGTCTATCTCACCATCACCAATCGCCTGAACCTGTGTAGAGTTATTACGGTAGACTTTAGTCTCGTTGGCTTTCATACCCTCGAGCCATTCCAGCGTTTTCTCATCACCATGAACAGCACGCATAGCTGTCAGGAAAGACTGAAAACTGCCATTCGTTGGTGCGAAACCAAAGCGGCCTTTGTATTCCGGTTTAGTCGCATCAAAAATAGAGGCGGGAATTTCATCTTCAGAAACACGTTCAGTTGAATAAGCCACAACACGTGAACGACCACTGGCCGCTACCCACTGACCCGTCTTGCTGGTAAAAATTTCTGGCAAGTTGGCGTATAGGGCATCTGGCAGCTCATCCAACATACCGGCATTAGCCAGGGCACCCATAGCGCCTGCATCCTGACCCCAGTATAGATCTGCAGGAGAGCGATCACCCTCTTCCTGAATCAATACAGCCAACTGTGCTGTATCACCATAACGTACGTTTACCTTGATGCCACTTTTCTTCTCAAACTGTTCAATAATGGGCTGAACCAATGATTCGCCGCGACCTGAGTAAAGTGTCAACTCTGTCGCTGCAGCGAAGGGGGCCGCTACTAGCGCGCTGATAAGGGCCATGCCGGTAAATAGTTTTTTTTGCATCAGACAACCTATTTTATAATTGAGATAAGAACATTTCGAAACGGCCATGAGAAGCCACTCAAAATACTTAAAGATAAGTATTATCACTTCCACTTACTTAGTCAACACAAATAAGATTTGTTATCATTAAAAATACGCTATCAATGCAAATCCTGAGATAAATTGTGTCTATAGGCCACTCTCTCCTGCATGGTAGCAGCTTCATGCTATATTGCAGTCATTGCATTCTTGGATTATCTACTATGCTGCGCAGAATCGTTGATTTTGAACAACAAGCACTTGATCTTAGCCATTACCAACAACTGCCTGATGACTGGTACATTGCTGTTGCCGATGTGGTGGGGAGCACCCAACTCGCCCGTGTAGGCCGCGATAAAGATGTTAATTTTATTGCCGGTGCGGCTGTAGCCGTGTTAACACCTGCGCTGACAGGAAACGACGAACTCGCTGCCATTCAGTTTGGCGGGGATGGGGTTTTAGCCGCCGTACCCGGTGACAAGGCAGAACAGATCAAAACGTTACTGGCAGCACTCGCTTATTGGTCCAAAGAGGCTTTTTCTATCGAGTTGCGCATAGGCATGGTGCCGGTAAAAGCACTGAACCAGTCAGGTCTGAGAACTTACGCGTCCTTGCAGATGGTCAGTGAACAACGCGCCTTTGGACTGTTCCTGGGTGAAGGCATTCAGGCGGCGGACGATTGGGTAAAACAAGACCCCCAATGGCATATATTACCCGTACAAGGTGTTTTACCCGGGCTGGAAAATCTATCCTGTCGCTGGGACCCCATACCATCACGCCGCGGTAGTATTTTATCCATCATCATCGATCCTCTGGTTCCAGGCGATGAAGGTATCCAGGCGCTGAATAAGCTGTTCCGTGAGCTGAACAGCATCGCGCCGGGAGAGCTCACTTCGCCGCTAGGTACACGGGAACAACTGACCCCTCCGGCCATTCCTGGCTGGCGTTCAGTTTCACGCGAGTTGAAAACCCCCAATACAGGTACAGGCATTAAACGTTTCCTGAAAGCCTATGCAGGTTCCTTCATCCTCTGGCTGGCCTGGCGAATCGGCGGAAAACTGGGTCCGGTAGATGCCAAGCGTTACTTGAGCAGCCTGCGTTATCGCAGCGATTTCCGCAAACAAGCCGGGGGCCCCCGCATGGTCTTGGACCTGACACCTGATGAAGTGGCAGCAACGCTAAAGCGGCTTGATGCAGCCGAAGCACGTGGTGAGATTATCTATGGTACAGCCACTAGTGAGGCCTCTACCCTCACCTGCCTGGTAGGTGACTTTCAGGCCGATGATCACATCCACTTTGTTGATGGCCAGGCACTGGGATTTTGGCGTGCATCGGTAGTACTAAAGGAAAAACGTATCGCCCGAGCTAATAAAATGTAATTTTGAAGGCAGTTTCAGACCAGTCAATTCAGCGCAAATTTCTTTCCTGAAAGCAGGCTTCAAGTGTGTGATAAGTACACTTTCCGGAGGATATTCTAACTGCTGTAAAAACTGCATCAGGCCTTGGGGAGTGAAGTGTTTGCTTTGCTCTGCGACAGTTTTAAGACGATCAGGAAACGCGCACTCCAGCATCAGCATATCGATAGGGCCAGACAGGTTATAAGCTTGAAGTATGGAGTCGTCATAGCGGGTATCACCACTGAAACAAAACACCTTCCCCTCTGCCGATACGACTCGATAACCACAGGTTGGAACAGCATGTATTGCCAGCAGGGGTGTCAGGGTTAAACCAGCTGTTTGCATTGTCTGACCCATGCTAATAGGCCGATAGCGAAGTACTGGCTGCTGAGAATCGGGTAATACGCTGAAATCAGGCCAGACCTGCCAATTAAAAATATGCTCGCGCAGCACCTTCAGGGTTTCGGGTAAGGCCAGCACTTCAACCGGAGACTTCAGTTGTTCAAACAGGTTATCCAGTAGCAAGGGTAAAAAACAGATGTGATCCAGGTGCGCATGCGTCAAAAATACCTGCTTAATCGCCAGCATTTCATCCTGGGATAGCGCCCCTAATCCACTACCCGCGTCGATCAACAAATGCTCATCAATACGAATGCAGGTAGTGTGTTCGCCGTTCCCCATCCCACCACTACAACCCAGGATTTCAATTTTCATTAATGACTTTCCTTATTCAACCCAGGTAATGCTGACACATCAACGGCATCCATCTGCTCCGGTGATAAATGCACTGCCGCATAACGTTCATACACGCGCGCTTCAACAAATACGGCAAACAAATCAGGATCCAGATGCTTGTCTTCAACCATACGCCCCATAATCATCAAGGCTTGTGATAACTTCATCGGCTCTTTGTAGGGGCGCTCTTTGGCAGTCAGCGCTTCAAATACATCCGCAACGCCCATAATACGGGCAGGAATCGACATCTGCTCACGCGTCAACCCCCTTGGATAACCCTTGCCATCCATACGTTCATGATGGCATCCGGCATACTCAGCGACTCGCTGTAAATGCTTGGGAAAAGGCAGTTGCTCCAGCATATCCAGCGTTGCCACCATATGATCATTCATAATCTGGCGCTCTTGCGGATTAAGCGTGCCACGGCGAATCGACAGATTTAGTTTCTCATCGTCGCTCAGTAGAGACTGTCGTACACCCTTATGATCAACCCAGGTTTTCTCAGCCAGGTTTTGTATCCGCAGCAGATCTGCATCGGTCGTGAACTCTGTGCCGACATTGACACGTCGGAGAAAGTCCAGGTCATCAAGCAACTGGGCTTGTTCAGCCGCCAGTGTTTTTGCAGCCTCATCTGTAAGCGGGTATTTGAGCTGCTGTATTTCCAGATCACGCCGCAGAATTTCAATTCGTGTCGCAATGAGTTCTATGCGATCAAACACGGTTTCCAGCTTACGCGACTTTTCCATCACATGGTGCGGCGTAACAACTTTACCGCAGTCATGTAACCAGGCGGCCGTTTTCAGCTCGTAGAAATCAGCATCACTCATGACAAAGTCTTTGACGGCCGGATGATTTGATGCTGAAACAGCTTCAGCCAGAAACAGCGTGGCATCCGGCACCCGTCGGCAATGATTGCCGGTGTGAGGCGACTTTTTATCTATCGCGGTCGCCAGCACCTGGGTGAAGCTGTCAAACAGCGTTTTCATCTCTTCGATCAGGCGCTGATTAGTCAAGGCCACGGCGGCCTGAGAGGCTAGGGATTCGGCCAGCTCCTGATCTGTTTCTGAAAAGGCGACCACCACACCGACAGACTGTTTATTGATCAGTTGCAGGGCGGCAAACACTTCGCCCTCGTGATTTACCAGGGGCACCGTCAGAAAAGAACGTGAGTGATAACCACTTTGTTGATCGAATATACGGGTACCACTGAAATCGAAGTTACTGTGATCATAGGCATCGGCAACACGGATAGTCTGTTTGTGTAATACCGACCAAGCAACAACTAACTGTTCATTCGGCTGTCCGTTATCCAAATACAAGGAGATTGGCTTAAACAGTTCAACACCAGGCTGTTGGTAGCCCCCCAGGTACAGACCCAACTGATCATTCTGTACCAGTGCAAACTGCAAGCTTCGTGCTGAGCCATCCAGCAGATACAGGGTTCCGGCATCGGCACTGGTCAACTCACGCGCACTACTGAGAATCAGCTCAAGCAATTGCAACTTATCGTGTTCTGCTGACAGGGCAATACCGATCTGGTTCAGCCGACGTACTTTCTGCTCCAGCGACTTATCCTGTCTTTCACCATCTTTTAAAGTCATACACCAAGCTCAAACAGGTTGACGGCACAAAACCGCAAGGTACAAAATAGTATGCCATTTCAGCCTTCGAAAAGCTGCGCTCTCACGCTACGTTAGCCCATCGTCTAA
This sequence comes from Nitrincola sp., assembly GCF_048264025.1. NCBI lineage: Bacteria > Pseudomonadati > Pseudomonadota > Gammaproteobacteria > Oceanospirillales > Oceanospirillaceae > Nitrincola > Nitrincola sp. Next base: position 2,525 of record NZ_JBLXDN010000004.1, on the reverse strand, counting down.
CAATTCGGCGTATAAAAAAATGTAGCGATTCGATACAATAATAGTGTAGTTTTTTTACCAGAATAAAGAATCAACAGCTAATTTACGCGGTTCAGGCGCGTCTAATCAACGTCTGAAGCGATACATCCATGCAATTTGGGGAATAAAATGACAGAAAAAAGTCCAAAAATTATTTATACGCTCACTGATGAAGCTCCAGCACTTGCGACCTGTTCCCTGCTTCCCATTGTAAGAACCTTTACAGCCGCGGCTGAAATCAGTGTTGAAACCAGCGATATCTCTGTTGCTGCGCGCGTACTTGCGGCCTTCCCTGAAAAGCTTACAGAAGAGCAACGTGTTGCAGACACCCTGTCTGAGCTGGGTGAGCTGACCAAAGATCCTTCTGCCAACATTATCAAACTCCCCAACATCAGCGCATCCATTCCGCAGCTTAAAGCTTGCATCAAGGAACTTCAGTCGCAGGGTTATGACATACCTAACTTTGTTGATGAGCCAAAAACTGACGAAGAAAAACAGATACGTGAGCGTTACGGCAAAATTCTTGGCAGTGCGGTAAACCCAGTACTGCGTCAGGGTAACTCTGACCGTCGTGCGCCGCCGGCTGTTAAAGCCTTCGCACGTAAATTCCCGCACTCTATGGGTGCCTGGAGCAAAGCATCCCGCTCTCATGCCGACTATATGCGCGGTGGCGACTTCTATTCCAGTGAAAAATCCACCACCCTGACGGATGACACCGATGTGCGCATCGAGTTTGTCGGCAAGGATGGGCAGGTGCAGGTGAAGAAAGAACTACACCTTGAAAAAGGCGAAGTGCTGGACGGCATGTTCATGAGTGCCAAAGCCCTGCGTGATTTCTTTGAAGAAACACTGAATGATTGCAAAGACAGCGGCGTAATGTGGTCACTGCACGTCAAAGCTACCATGATGAAGGTCTCCCACCCGATCGTGTTCGGTCACGCCGTGACTGTGTACTACAAAGACCTGTTTGAGAAACACGGCGAACTGTTCAAAGAGCTAGGGGTTAATCCCAACAATGGTCTGAACAGCGTTTACGAAAATATTAAAAGCCTGCCGCACTCCAAGCAGGAAGAGATCGAAGAAGATATCCATGCCTGCTATGCCAATCGCCCTGAAATGGCGATGGTTGACTCCGTAAAAGGCATCACCAACCTGCATATCCCCAGTGACGTTATTGTCGATGCCTCCATGCCGGCGATGATCCGCAACTCCGGTCAGATGTGGGGTCAGGATGGCAAGTCGAAAGATACCAAAGCGGTTATGCCAGAAAGCACTTACGCACGTATCTATCAGGAAATGATCAATTTCTGCAAAACAGAAGGTGCATTTGATCCTACCACCATGGGTACCGTACCTAACGTTGGTCTGATGGCAATGAAAGCCGAAGAGTATGGCTCTCACGACAAAACTTTCGAAGTACAGGCCGACGGCATCATGCGTATCGTCAATACTGCTGATGGCAGTGTGATCATGGAGCATGAAGTAGAAAAAGGCGACATTTGGCGCGCTTGCCAGACCAAAGACGCGGCTATCCGCGACTGGGTCAAGCTGGCCGTTACCCGTGCACGTCAGTCAGATACCCCAGCGATCTTCTGGTTAGATAAAGAACGTGCCCATGATGCTGAGCTGCGCAAAAAAGTAGAACTCTATCTGAAAGACTACGATACCGAAGGTCTGGATATTCGCGTTAACTCTTACATTCCAGCGATCCGTCGTACTATGGAGCGTCTGATCCGTGGCAAGGACACTATTTCAGTCACAGGTAACGTATTGCGTGACTACCTGACCGACCTCTTCCCGATCATGGAACTGGGAACCTCAGCCAAAATGTTGTCTGTCGTGCCAATGTTGGCCGGTGGCGGCATGTACGAAACCGGTGCCGGTGGTTCCGCACCCAAGCATGTTCAGCAGGTTCTGCAGGAAAACCACCTGCGTTGGGACTCACTAGGTGAATTCCTGGCCATTGCCGTATCGCTGGATGAACTGGGCATGAAAGAAAACCTGCCCAAGGCTCGCATTCTGGGTCATGCGCTGGATCGTGCTACAGAAACTCTGCTGGAAAATAACAAGTCTCCTTCACGTCGTACTGGTGAGTTGGATAACCGCGGCAGCCACTTCTTCCTGGCCATGTACTGGGCACAAGAACTGGCTGCGCAGGATGAAGACCCTGAACTGAAAGCACGCTTCGCCTCCCTGGCCAAAGCGCTGACTGAAAATCAGGACAAAATCCTGGCGGAACTTAGCGAAGTACAGGGTAAACCAGCCGATATCGGTGGTTACTATCACCCAGACGCGCAAAAAGCCGTTGCGGTGATGTGCCCAAGCAAAACGCTTAACGAAATTCTGGCTAAATTCCGCTAAGCCCTTTCTGTGGGAGCTCGCTTGTGGGAGCTCACTCTGTGAGCGAACGCCTTTTCGCCCGCAGAGCGGGCTTATATGGACCCGCCCGTGTTGCAAGCTATTTTTGACTCGAGCAGATGTGTTGCACGCTTATATCCGACCTATGA